>CAZKST010000020.1:0-22089 GCA_964555395.1 uncultured Thiotrichaceae bacterium
AAAAACCTGCTAGGTTTTCAAAACCTAGCAGGTCTCTTTGAACAGGTTTAAAGGTCTGCCAATCTGCAAAGGACTGACAGACCTCACAACACCGCTTATTTATTTAAAACTTTACTCGTCGAATCCGCGTTAAACTACACAAAATCGGGTATTAAATCGCTGAATAATTTCTAAAAATTCCATTGGCAATAATGAAATTGCGCGGGCTTTCAATTCCTCTGGAATCACTTTATAAAACGCTTGCGCCACCCCGCCCGCAATACACGCCATAGTATCCGTATCCCCCCCCAAAGAAATTGCATTACGAATACTACTTTCAAAATCGTGCGACTCTAAAAAAGAAATTAAGGATTCTGGCACAGATTCCTGACAGGACACATGAAAGCTATAGTTTGGACGAATATCATCCAAACGACGCGATAAATCATAAGCAAATCGCTCTGTGATTTCCGCTTTTATCTCCGCTTTACTCGCTCCCGTCCGCGCTAAAAAAACTGCTAAAGCCGTTGCTTGCGCGCCTTTTATCCCTTCAGGATGATTATGTGTTACCACCGCAGTTGCCGCTGCCACTTCTAAAACGTGTTCAACCGAATGACACGCTAGCCCCACGGGACTCACGCGCATTGCCGAGCCATTGCCATAACTACCATACGGTGCTGCCGATTCTGCATGTAGCCATTCATTAAAACTGCCGCCATAACCCGCCAAAGGATACCGCCGCCCAAATTGCCGCAAAAATGTAGCATAATCTTGATTACCTTCTAATAATGCCGCTGCAATCGCCACAGTTAACACGGTGTCATCGGTAAAGCGCGTTCCTCTGCCCATCAATGGAAAATCGGTTGATTTGAGTGAACCCCGCTCATACACCGAGCCCGCGATATCACCGATAATTGCCCCTAACATAATTCGCCTTCCTTGTAACAAAAGAAACCATGAGTTACCACATTGCTATCTCAACTAAATTAAAGAATAATGCTTAAATAATGTAATAATAAAAAAAGCTGCAAAACTTATGCACGTTTATTTCTTGCAAAGATGAACATAATGATAGAATTTAATTCCAAACAATTTATTCGCCATTTGCCCCATTCTTCTGGGGTTTATCAAATGTTTGATGTAAAAAAGAATATTATTTATGTGGGTAAAGCAAAAGATTTAAAGAAACGAGTCAGCAGTTATTTTAATAATCAAAATAACCATGCTGAAAAAACTAAAGCTTTAGTTGCTCAAATCGCTAATATAGAAATTATTGTAACGCATACAGAAACAGAAGCCTTACTCTTAGAAATTACATTAATTAAACAATATCAACCGCGTTATAATATTTTGCTGCGCGGCGATAGTAGTTATCCCTATTTATTCATTTCTGCCCATCCTTTCCCCCGTTTAAGCTGTCATCGCGGGACAAAACGAGCAAAAGGACGTTATTTTGGTCCTTATCCCCACGCGGGCGCAGTGTACGAAAGTTTGCACTTGTTAAAGAAAATTTTCCCAATTCGGCAATGTGAAGATAATTTTTTTAAAAATCGCTCGCGCCCATGTTTGGAATATCAAATTAAACGCTGCTCTGCGCCGTGTGTAAATCTCATTTCGCCCGAGGAATACGCCGAAGAAGTGCAACGGGTAGTCTTATTTCTGCAAGGGAAAAATCAACAAGTTATCACCGAATTAGTCGATAAAATGAATTTTGCCGCGCAGCAATTGGATTACGAGCACGCAGCAAAATATCGCGACCAAATCAGCGCATTGCGAAAAATTCAAGAAACACAATCAATTAGCACTGAAGTAGGTAATGTGGATATTATTGCTGCTGCCATTGATAAAGGCGTTGCTTGTGTGCAAGTCATGACGATTCGTGCAGGACACCAATTAGGAAACCGTGCCTTTTTTCCAAAATATACAGGCGAATTGCAAATTGAAGATTTATTAACCGCTTTTGTGCCACAATATTATTTAAGCGAAGGGCGCGAAATTCCTGAAGAAATTGTATTGCAACATCCTATCAGTGAATTGGAATTAATTGCTACTGCGTTGCAACAACGCGCAGGGCGGGCGGTCAATGTGCATAACAGTGAGCGCGGCGTGCGGGCGCGTTGGCTTGCGATGACTTTGGAAAACGCACAAGTCGCGCTGTTGCAACAACAGCCCAATCAATACCGTGAGCAATTCGCCGCGTTGACTTTGGCGTTACAATTGGACGCATTGCCCGAGCGCATTGAATGTTTTGACATCAGTCACACACTCGGCGAGGCGACGGTCGCCTCTTGCGTGGTGTTTGACCATGAAGGCGCGAAAAATTCAGCTTATCGGCGATTTAATATAGAAGGCATTACGGCGGGTGATGATTATGCTGCCATGCGTCAAGCCTTGACGCGGCGTTATAGCAAAGCCAATGATAATTTTCCCGATGTGTTGCTAATAGACGGCGGACGGCAGCAAGTGAATGTTGCAATAGAAGTTTTGACTGCATTAGCGATTCACAACATTAGAATTGTTGGCGTTGCAAAAGGCACGGGACGCAAAGCGGGTTTAGAAAGTTTGATTTTACCAAATGAAGAAAAACCGTTACTCTTAGCTAAACATTCCCCTGCTTTATTATTAATTCAGCAAATTCGCGATGAAGCTCATCGTTTTGCGATTACAGCGCATCGTCAACGGCGCGCAAAAGCACGGAAAATGTCCCGTTTAGAAGAAATTGAAGGAATCGGCGCAAAACGTCGGCAATTGCTTTTAACTCACTTCGGCGGTTTAAGCAACTTAGCCCGTGCAGCAGTTGAAGATATTGCCAAAGTTCCTACAATTAGCAAAGCCCTTGCTCAACGGATTTATGACTTTTTCAAATAATTTATTTTAAATAATTGGGTAAGCAACTTTATTTATTTGCTTCTTGATGCACTGCTTGTTTTATTAAACTCATGACAATTCCTAATCTACTCACTTTTTTACGCATTCTTTTAATTCCCATTTTAATTATTGTTTTTTATTTGCCGATGACAGGGGCAAATTTGCTCAGTGCGGGATTATTTGCATTTGCCGCCGCAACAGACTGGTTAGATGGCTATTTAGCGCGCCGTTGGAATCAAACTTCTGCTTTAGGGGCTTTTTTAGACCCCGTTGCAGATAAATTAATTGTTGCAGTTGTTTTATTATTATTGTTACAAAAACATCCTTCTTTAGAAATGGCATTTGCAGCAATTGTGATTGTTGGGCGAGAAATTACGATTTCTGCATTGCGTGAATGGATGGCAATGCTAGGCGAACGTTCAAAAGTAGCCGTGTCTTATATTGGTAAAATTAAAACAGTTGTTCAAATGTTAGCTTTATTATGTTTATTAATGGAGTTTTCTATTTTAGGATTTTCATTATTTAATTTTGGCATGGTTTTATTATATATTGCCGTATTTTTAACCTTATGGTCTATGTTTGTATATTTAAAAGCAGCAATGCCTTTATTGCTTAAATAAATTACTTTAAAGAGAGTCGTAATTTTGAAAACTTTAGTGTTGCATGATTATTTTGAAGCTTTGGAAGGAGGCGGGCGGCTCAGTAGTATTGCAGCAAAACAACTACAAGCAACTTTAGGCTATGGCTTTGCAAAGAAAGACCACCCTTTTTTACAAGACATCACGCAAACTTTAGATTTAAAAAAGCATTCAGCCATTCCTTTATGGCGACAATTAAAGTTAGCCCGCGCTTTTCAAAATAGCCAAGCTGTAAAAGCTTATGATTTAGTGCTTTATAGTGGTTCTTACGCACCTTTAGCGATTAATCAACGTTTAAATAAAAAAAATGTTTTATATTGCCACACGCCGCCGCGTTTTTTATATGACCAACGGCAATTTTTTATTCAGCAATTACCCATTTACTTACGTCCATTCTTAATTAGTTTCTTAAATTATTTACAGCCACGTTATGAAAATGCAGCTAAACAAATGAATTGTGTGATTGCCAATTCAGCCAATGTGCAACAACGAATTAAACACTATTTAAACCTTGATGCGCCTATTATTTATCCGCCTTGTGATGTTGAGCGTTGGCGTTATTTAGGACAGGGCGATTATTATTTATCGACAGCGCGGCTTGACCCCTTAAAACGGGTGGATTTAATTATTCAAGCCTTTTTACAAATGCCTGATAAAAAACTGGTTATTGCTTCAGGCGGTAGTGATTTACCACGTTTGCAACACCTTGCAGCCAATGCGCCCAATATTTATTTTACGGGATGGCTTTCAGAACGCGAATGGCAGCACTATTTAGGATATGCAATTGCGACGCTTTATTTACCTATTGCAGAAGATTTCGGCATGTCGCCCGTAGAATCTATGGCAGCAGGAAAACCCGTGATTGGTGTCGCTGAGGGAGGGCTATTGGAAACCATTTTACCTGAAAAAACAGGGATTTTATTAGAACCCAGTGTACAAATAAACGATATTATTCAAGCCGTCAACCGTGTAACGCCTGCATGGGCATTACAAGCCCGTGTTATGTGTGAACAACAAGCCCGTTGTTTTTCTACAGCAGTTTTTATCCAAAAATTGCGCACAATATTCGCAGAAATTTAATTTATGACGCATTTTTTTTAAACCATTATCTTTATGATTAAATAGACGGCATATAACAATTCAGTTAGAATGTAATGCAAACTTCCTTAAAAACACCCCTTTCAATTAAAAATTATGTCCATTTCAGAGAAAGTTGAAAAAGCTACTATTTTAATTGTTGATGACATGCCTGAAAATGTGGGGGTGTTATTTAACTTTCTTACCGAACATCAATTTGAAGTCTTAGTTGCTCGCAATGGTAAAAGTGCTTTACATATTATTGAAACAATGCGCCCTGACCTTGTTTTATTAGATATTATGATGCCACAAATGAGTGGCTTTGAAGTCTGTGAGCAAGTTAAAAGACATGAAGGTTTAGCTGATATTCCCATTATTTTTATGACGGCTTTATCAGATACCAATAATAAAATTAAAGGTTTTAATGTAGGTGCAGTGGATTATATTACTAAACCTTTTCATCAAGAAGAAGTATTAGCCCGCATTCATACCCATTTACGCATTGCTTATTTACAAAATCGTTTAAAAATCCAAAATCAAGAATTAGCATTTAAAAATGCAGATTTAGATGCTTTCTCCAGTATGGTTGCGCATGATTTAAAAACGCCTTTAAATGCGATTATTGGCTTAACCGATATTTTATTAAATTTACAAGAAACGCCTTTAGAAGAAAAACAACGCGAATATTTAGAATTAATTTTCCAATCGGGTAATAAAATGCACGAAATTATTAATGCTTTATTATTGCTAGCGATGGTTTCTAAAAAAGAAATTAAATTACAACCTTTAAATATGCGTGAAATTTTAGAGCAAGTTCAATTGCGTTTGCAACGTATGGCGCATGAATGTTTAGCGACGATTGAAATTAGCCCTGATTTCCCCGTTGCGTTAGGACATCCGCAATGGGTTGAGGAAGTTTGGGCGAATTATATGAGTAATGCTTTAAAATATGGGGGTCGTCCTCCTTATTTAGAAATTGGTGGTACATTAGAAGGCGATATTGCTAAATTTTGGGTTAAAGATAATGGTCAGGGAATTCCTGAAGAAATGCGCCCACAAGTTTTTAAACCTTTTACCCGTTTAGTCAAAGAACGAGATACAGGACACGGTTTAGGCTTGACGATTGTACAAAGAATTGTACAAAAATTGGGGGGCGATGTGTATTTTGAAAGTGAAGAAAATAAAGGAAGTATTTTTTATTTTTCTTTACCCATGTTTAAAGAAATCTAAATCAGTTTCTTAATTATTTATAAAGCCTGTTCTTTTAACTTCTTACTTTTGATTGATAGCGATTATGCTGATTCCTGTTATTCTTTCTGGAGGCGTTGGAAGCCGTTTGTGGCCTTTGTCTCGCGAATTTTATCCTAAACAATTATTGGCTTTAGTGGGTCAACATACTTTATTGCAAGAAACGGTCAATCGTTTGCAAGGGTTGCATGATTTAACTTCGCCTTTGATTATTTGTAATGAAGCACACCGTTTTTTAATTGCTGAGCAAATGCGTTTATTGGGTATTAATCCCTTAAACATTATGTTAGAGCCTATCGGGCGCAATACCGCCCCCGCGACGGCGGTCGCCGCGTTGGCAGCGCAACAGCAACAAAGTGATGCGTTAATTTTAGTGTTACCCGCTGACCATTTAATTAAAGATGTGATTGCCTTTCAAAAAGCAGTGCAGCAAGGCATTCCTTTTGCTGAGGCGGGGCATTTAGTGACATTTGGCATTGTGCCGACGCATCCAGAAACGGGATACGGCTATATTAAAGCCGCGCAAAATTTAAGTGATACCGCTTATCAAGTTGAAAAATTTGTAGAAAAACCAAATGCTGACACGGCTGCTGCTTATTTAGCGTCGGGGGAATATTATTGGAATAGCGGCATGTTTTTATTCCGCGCTGACCAATATTTAACGCAATTAGCTTTGCATGAATCGGCAATGGTTAATGCCTGTCAACAGGCTTTTGCGCAAGCAAAACAAGATAATGACTTTTTGCGCTTAGAAAAAACAGCATTTGAAAATTGTCCTAGCAATTCCATTGACTATGCCGTGATGGAGCGCACGCAACAAGCGGTTGTGATTCCCTTACAAGCAGGCTGGAGCGATGTTGGGGCGTGGTCATCCTTATGGGAAGTCAGCCCACAGGATGAGCAAGGCAATGTGTGTTTGGGCGATGTGCTCACGCATCAAGTGAGCGACACTTATATTCGCGCTGAGCATCGTTTAGTCGCGGCGATTGGTTTGGATAATCACATCATTGTAGAAACGGCGGATGCGGTGCTGGTCGCGCCCAAAGACCGTGCGCAAGATGTGAAATACATTGTTAATCAATTAAAAAATCAAAAGCGGCAAGAAGCAGATTTACATCGTAAAGTGCATCGTCCATGGGGAACGTATGAAAATATTGATGTAGATACTCGTTTCCAAGTTAAACGCATCATGGTGAAACCGGGTGCGAGTTTATCGCTGCAATTGCACTATCACCGCTCTGAACATTGGATTGTGGTTAAAGGCACGGCTGAAATTACCCGCGATGAGGAAACGTTTTTACTCACGGAAAATCAATCAACTTATATTCCGCTGGGCATTAAACATCGTTTAGCCAATCCGGGCAAAGTAGATTTAGAAATTATTGAAATCCAATCAGGTAGTTACTTAGGCGAAGATGACAT
The DNA here is from genome assembly GCA_964555395.1 of uncultured Thiotrichaceae bacterium. Classification (GTDB taxonomy): domain Bacteria; phylum Pseudomonadota; class Gammaproteobacteria; order Beggiatoales; family Beggiatoaceae; genus CAZKST01. The sequence goes on from CAZKST010000020.1 coordinate 7,233, forward strand.
CGTACGTTTTGAAGATGTGTATGGACGTAAATAAGCTACACTAAGTTAAATATCCCAGTTAAAACAGAGACCTGCTAGGTTTTAAAAACCTAGCAGGTCTTTTTCTTTTGGGCGATAAATTACCATTTTTTTATTCTCAGTTTTTGCATGTTGCAACGCATCAGGCTAACATTAACAGGGTAAGTTTTTACCCTATTCTTTTTTTGTTTTGAGTAAGTAAGTGAGAACCTTCATGTCAAATTATCCTGCAAAACACCGTGAATTATGTCTGCGTACGTTAGCCATGCCTGCTGATACCAATCCCAACGGGGATATTTTCGGCGGTTGGATTTTGGGGCAGATGGATTTAGCGGGCGGCAATTTTGCGTATAAAATCAGTCGAGGGCGCGTGGTGACCGTGGGAATTGAGGCAATGTCTTTTCATTTGCCCATCAGTATTGGCGATGAAGTGAGTTGTTATTGTGAGTTAGCGAAAAAAGGCAATACGTCTTTAAAAATTCATATTGAAACATGGATTAGACGTTTGCATGAAGAAACACTGACTAAAGTAACGGAAGGCGTATTTACTTATGTTGCGATTGATGAAAAAGGCAATAAGCGACAATTACCTTAAATAAAAATGCACAATACGTTTGTTTGAATCACCATTTATAGCAAACGCACTATTATCTGAACCTTAATTCACTGTGTTTCCTGATTAACTTAATGAAAAAATTAAGAAAATTAAATTAATTAAGTAAATTAGGGTTCAGACAAGCGTGTTTACTTGGTAATACGCTGACTATAAAAATTTCTCTAAATTTCGGGTTTGTTCAATCGCATTTCCCAAATAAGAAGCAGGCGTTAAAGTTAATAAACGCGCTTTTTCTGCTTCGGGTAACGGTAAATCTTTCACAAATGCTTGTAAACGTTGCTGGTCAATACCGCGTCCGCGTGTCAATTCTTTCAGTTTTTCATACGCATTTGGCACGCCATACCGCCGCATAACTGTTTGAATTGGCTCGGCTAATACTTCCCAAGCATTATCGATATCTGCTGCAATTGCCGCTTGATTAATTTCTAATTTGCCAATGCCTTTTAAACAAGATTCATAAGCAATTAAGCTATGCGCAATGCCCACGCCGACATTACGCAACACAGTTGAGTCGGTTAAATCGCGTTGCCAACGGGAAACGGGTAATTTTGCCGCTAAATGCTCAAATAAAGCGTTTGCAATCCCGATATTGCCTTCTGCATTTTCAAAATCAATAGGATTGACTTTGTGTGGCATGGTTGAAGAACCAATTTCACCTGCAACGGTTTTTTGCTTAAAGTAACCAATAGAAATATAAGCCCAAATATCCCGACAAAAATCGAGCAAAATGGTATTAAAACGGGCTAAAGCATGAAAATATTCTGCAATATAATCATGGGGTTCAATCTGCGTGGTGTAAGGATTCCAAATTAATCCCAAACCCGTCACAAATCTTTCCGCGATAGCTTGCCAATCAACGGTCGGATAAGCGGATAAATGCGCGTTGTAATTACCCACCGCACCATTAAATTTCCCTAAAATTTCAACCGCTTCAAACTGTTTCACCTGACGCTGTAAACGATAGGCTACGTTAGCCATTTCTTTGCCTAATGTGGTGGGCGAAGCGGGCTGTCCATGCGTGCGGGATAACATGGGAACATCTGCGTATTGTTTCGCTAATTGACTGATTGCTTGCACAATTTTCAACATGAAAGGCAATACAACTTCATGCCGTCCATGATGCAACATTAATGAATACGCGGTGTTGTTAATATCTTCTGATGTGCAAGAGAAATGAATAAATTCATTAATCTTGTCTAATTCAGGTGTTTCTTTAAATTTTTCACGCAAGAAATATTCAACAGCTTTAACATCGTGATTTGTGGTTCTTTCAATTTCTTTAATGCGCCATGCTTCTTCAGTGCTAATTTCAGTCGCGAGTTGCTCTAAAATAGCTTGTGCATTTTTGGATAAAGCAGGAACTTCAGTAATGGTTGTTTCATTGGCTAATAATTGTAACCAACGTACTTCAACTAATACTCGAAAACGAATTAAACCATATTCGCTAAATAAAGAACGTAAAGCAGTTGTTTTAGAACTATAACGCCCATCAATGGGAGAAATTGCGGTAAGAGAGGAAAAGTCCATAGCGTTTGTATATTTAAAAAAAAGTAAAATAAAAAGTTTTAAAAAACGGTGAATTCAATTGTTTTAAAAAGCACAATTAATTAGTGGTTTTGGTTTTTAATAATTGCGTAGGTAAACGGAAACTCAGATTTTCAGTCACGCCATCCATTACGCTGACTGTATTAACGCCTAAACTTTGCAAGCGTTCAATCACCCCTTGCACTAAGATTTCAGGCGCGGATGCTCCTGCGGTAATGCCAATTTTTTGGCGATTGTTTAACCATTCAGGCTGAATATCGTTTGCATCATTGATTAAATAGGAAGTAATGCCTTCGATTTCACCAACTTCGCGTAAACGGTTGGAATTAGAGCTGTTTTTAGAACCCACGACAAATAATAAATCGACTTGTTTTGATAAATCGCGGACGGCATTTTGCCGATTTTGAGTTGCATAACAAATATCATTGAGCGCAGGCCCTTGAATATTTGGAAAACGTTCGCGCAAAGTTGTAATGACATCGCGGGTTTCGTCCACACTTAAAGTGGTTTGCGTGACATAGGCTAATTTTTCAACATTAAGCACTTGTAAAGCTTGTACTTCTTCTACAGTGCTCAGAATATACACTTCGCCATCCACCCGCCCGCGTGTGCCTTGCACCTCTGGATGTCCTTCGTGTCCGATAATAATTAAGGTATAACCTTGATTAATATACTTTTGTGCTTGCAAATGTACTTTAGTCACTAAAGGACACGTTGCATCAATTACATTTAATTGGCGAACGCGGGCTTTTTCAACGACTTGATTAGAAACGCCATGAGCACTGAAAATGCAAACGGATTGTTCGGGCACGTCGTTTAAATCTTCAACAAAAATAGCTCCTTTTTGTTTAAGTTGGTCAACGACATAGCGATTGTGAACGATTTCGTGAAAGACATAAATCGGCGCGTGATAGACTTCAATGGCAAGTTCTACAATATCAATCGCACGCACTACGCCCGCACAAAAGCCGCGCGGCTGGGCTAAAATGACATTCATAACAAGAGAATCTCGAAATTTAGGAAGGATTTAGAAAAAACAGCAAATAGTGTTGATGTCAGGCTGTTTTTTGTCAAGCCATATCTTTTATTGTTTAAATAAAAACAGTCGCTTAATTAGCTCATACAGGCAGCATTAATAATACCAATTGCAATTGCGCTTCCGCCGAAAAATACGCCCACCGCGATGTTATTGGCTGTAATTTGGCTGGGTAAATCGCGAATGAGTAAATTGACTAAAATAAATGCAATCAGTTGTACTAACATAGCGATAGAGCCCCAAATAACGGCTTCTAATACAAACATGCTGCGTGAAATCACCATGCCGACAGGTAACACAAAGCCAATCATTGCGCCTGTTAAACTTAACGCCGCCGCGACATTGCCTGCTTTGATTAATTCAAATTCTTTATGGGGCGTGATGCGAATATAGAGGGCGATAAAGATTAAGGTGAGTAACAGCATCACAATAAAGTGAGAGAAGAAATTTAATAAGTTACCTAAAGGAAGTAAGTCAGTTATCATTAAAAAACTCCTGTGTTTGAGAATTATTAAGAAATCTGTTTGATGTGAGCGTTAAACCATTTTAATAAAATTAGGCGTTACGCAGTTCACCTTTTAGCTCGTTCCCTCGTGGGAGCGAGAGAATTGTCCGAATTGCGGTTCAGATAAAAGTGAACTGCGTGACTTCTAAAAATATCAAATTTAAAACTATTTTGCTCAAATAATTGCTAGGCGTTACGCAATTTTAAAAACTGGAGCGCAATCGCTTCAGCAGGTTGCTAGTCTCGTTTAGGATAAAAAAGCTAGAATGGGCTAAGCTAAGGAAGCTCATCAAAACTTTTTACAGGGATTAACTGGCATAATGAATTGAGTTTGTTTAAGTGAATTAGAATGCTCAAGTTGTATTAATGGGGTTTCTTAGAAGAACAATGTTTTTTTCAACAAGACGATAAACTCTTGTTCCTATTGTTGGTGTCCAACGTGCTGCTGGTTTTAAGTCTAAACTTTTTGCAGTTTGAATGGCTTTTGTAATATTTTCAAATGTAAATAAAGTACAATCAAGATTTGATTTTTGATAACGATTTAATACAATTCTTAATCTTTTTTCTACTGAATTACAATCACTTAAATTATCATTAGGCATTTCAAAATGACACAATAACCAAATTTCAAAACAAGGGTTGCTAATTGCCAAATCAAAGCAACTTTGTTTAGATTTTTGTGCTATATCAGCTAATTTTTTATCACCCCATCTATCTACATCTATCATTAGCCAAAGTTCATCTTGTTCATTTAACGCATACTCATCTTGATAAGATTTCAATCTGTTAAAAACAGCTTCTGGACTAGATTGGTTATTTTCGCCCGTTGGTAGAATCTTTATTTGAATACGGGTATTTAAAGTTGCGCTATTTTCTAATAAACAATTGAAATATTGTTTTTCTGTTTCTTTACCTTCAGTTGCAATAATAATTAAGCGACAATCTCGTTTTGCTAATTCTGTTCTATTAAGTGGACGTTTTTTGCGAGAAGTTAAACCCATGATTTAATTATCCAATAAATTAATATTTCCCACAAAAGGAATTGCACCAAATCGTCCTTGTAAATATCCTTTTTCAATTTTTATATCTGGGTGAATTTTAAAATCAGCTAATGAATATAAATGAGAACATCCTAAACGGTCTTTTTCAATAAACCATATTTCATCCCGCCGTAGGAAATCTTGGTCTAATAAATGGGTTTCATGAGTTGTAAAAATAAATTGGCTATTTGTTTTTTGGCTTTTTTGTAAAAAATATTGTACAAATAATTTAGAAAGAAACGGATGTAATTTTCTATCTAACTCATCAATAACATAAATTTTATTGCTATTTTCTAACTCAGCAAATATGGGCAATAATTCAATTAAACGTTGCGTCCCTGATGATTCCTCATCTAATTCAAAAGTAATTAATTCATTATTAGAATCTTGATGTTGTGTTTTTAAATAATAAAGACTTTCGCTTAGGTGTTCATTTTTTTCAACTAAAATTTCTTTAATTCCAATATTCGCAAATTGTAAGAAATCTAAAACAAAAGGGGTTAAGGTTTCTTGTTTTTTAAACCACTCTTCTAAATTAAGCAACTCATTAGGTGTAATAATCACTAAACTGTTATTAAACCATTCATAAACAGGTTTTAAAATATCTACATTTCTTTCAAATGCTTCAGTTAAAAACAATTGGTTTTCTTGCATTCCCTGCACAATAAAGGTCAAGAACTTTTTTTCAGTATTTTTAAGTAAAATTGTTCCAAACTCTACTTCTGATTGTCCATTTTCTAATGTTTTTCTTTCAAAATAGCGGATTTCTCGCGCATGAGGACGTGCAAATAACCATTCCTCTAATATCTTTTGTCTATTAACAACAAAGCCATAACTATATTCAATATTTTCGTGAAAAAAAACAAATTCAAAACGAGAAGGGGATTGTGATAATTGAGGATTTAAACGAAAAGGATTGACTGCAATTTCTTGTCCACGCTTTTTACCATGTACAATCAATTTTTGCGCAAATGCCATGCTTTCAACAAGTTTTGTTTTACCATGAGCATTAGCTCCATATAAAGCCGCAATGCGTAGTAATTGATGTTTGTAGTTTTCACGAATTGAAATTAAATGATTAAAATGTTGCTCATCTTTGCTTGCAACTAAAGATAAACTTTGTTCTTCTGCAAAACACAAATGATTTTCTACGGAAAATTGAAGTAACATAAAGCTACCTTAGTTAAAAAAATTAATTATATTTTTATTTTAGATGCAGTTCATCACTTCCCCGCATCTAAGTAATCATAAAACTTTCTTACAACACGGCTAATAATTCTACTTCAAAAATTAACGTTGCATTTGGCGGAATCACATGACCCGCGCCGCGTGCGCCGTAGCCTAATTGCGGGGGAATCGTTAATTTACGCACGCCGCCGACTTGCATTCCTTGTACGCCTTCATCCCAGCCCGCAATTACGCGACGACCGCCTAAAGGAAATTGAAAGGCTTCGTTACGGTCTTTGCTAGAATCAAATTTTTGCCCGTTGCTGGCTAACCAGCCTGTGTAATGGACAGAAACCATTTTGCCCGCAACCGCCGTCGCGCCTGTGCCTTGTTTAGTATCTTCGTAAATTAATCCTGAAGCGGTGGTAATGCTGCTCATAATTTTTCCTGTGGAGTGTAAAAAAATTTGAGTTTAAAGAAGGTTTTTTTAGAAATCAATTGAGTCTTTTTGAGAATTTAACAGAATAATTCGCAATTTCTTTGGCTTTCCCCTACACTATCCGTTGAAGAGTTTACTAGGCAGTCGCTGTTAATCTTGAATTAATAGAGGAAAGTCCGAGCATCACAGGACAAGGTGCTAGATAACGTCTAGGAGGCGCGAGTCTACGGAAAGTGCCACAGAAAATATACCGCCGCGTTTGCGGTAAGGGTGAAATGGTGCGGTAAGAGCGCACCGCATGGTTGGCAACAAGCATGGCAGGGAAAACCCCACCTGATGCAAGACCAAATAGGGGAACGCTTTAAAAGTCTGCGCTTGTCGCGCTTTTAAAATGTGCTGTCCGTACAAGTTCTCGGGTAGGTTGCTAGAGGTGTTTGGTGACAAGCATCCCAGAGGAATGGCTGCTATTTTATGTGTTGTTTTTCAGTTCCTACCCTGATGGCGATATTTAAAAACAGAACTCGGCTTATCGGTAAACTCTTCAACTTTTTCTCGCCTATCGTATCGTTTATTTTTTTATTCCATTCGCTGAATTTCTAATAAGTTTCTATGTCTGATTCAATCCGTAATTTGCCTTTAGCCAATCCACAGCAGTTAGAACATAAAATGGAGCAGTTGCTGAGTGCTGCCCGTCAATATGGCGCGACCAGTGCCGAAGCTCGTATTAATTTGAGCCGTGCACAGTCGGTAGATGTGCGTTTTGGGGAGGTGGAAACGCTGGAATATCATCAAAATAAAAGTTTAAGCATTGTGGTGTATATTGGGCAAAAAACAGGCTCGGCAAGTACGCGGGATTTTAGCGATGCGGCAATTTTGTCAACTGTTAAAGCGGCTTGTGATATTGCGCGTTATACGGCTGAAGATGAATTTACAGGGTTAGCCGATGCGGAATTGATGGCGAAAAACCCGCCTGATTTGGATGTGTATCATCCTTGGGATTTGACAACCGATGAGGCGATTGCTTTAGCAATTCGTTGCGAGCAGTCGGCGTTGACTTTTGATAAACGGATTACAAATTCTAATGGAGCATCAGTAGGATGGGGTGAATCAACTTCTATTTATGGTAATACGCACGGTTTTATAGGGCATTGGTTAAGCTCGCGCCATTCAGTGGGGTGTTCAATTATTGCGCAAGCGGGCGAAAATGCGCCAATGCAGCGCGGTGGGTGGAGTTGTGCTAAACGGGATTCTAAGGATTTAGAAACGCCTGAACGGATTGGACAAATTGCTGCTGAACGTGCATTAAAACATTTGTCGCCACGCTCATTAACTTCGCGGACAGTGCCTGTGTTATTTACGCCGTTAATGGCGTATTCGTTGATGTCGCATTTTTTGTCGGCAATTAATGGTTCAAGTTTATATCGTCAGTCTTCTTTTTTATCAAATAGTTTGGGAACAAGGGTTTTTCCTGAGTTTATGCACTTGTATGAACAACCGCATATTTTAAAAGGCTTGGGTAGCGCGCCGTTTGATGGTGAGGGGGTAGCAACCCATGCGCGTGATATTGTGCACAATGGCACAGTGCAAGGGTATGTATTAGATAGTTATTCAGCGCGTAAATTAGGAATGCAAACCACGGGTAATGCGGGCGGCGTGCATAATATTTTAGTTGATAGCAATACTTCGTTAGATTTTGAGGGATTGCTTAAGGAAATGGGCACAGGGCTGGTTGTGACTGAATTAATGGGGATGGGGGTTAGTATTGTAACTGGGCATTATTCACGCGGGGCGGCGGGCTTTTGGGTGGAAAATGGTGAAATTCAATACCCTGTGCATGAAATCACAATTGCAAGTCAATTACCGACGATGTTTAAGCAATTACAATTGATTGGTAGTGATATAGAAATGTTATCTAGTTTTAGTACGGGGTCATGGTTAATTGAAAGCATGACCATCGGCGGTAATTAAGCATTTTATAGAGTAATTCATTAAAGTTTATCGTTTTTTCATTGACATTTTTAGATAATCAACGGCATAGTTATCCTATATTTTGCTGATTCTCGCTATTAAGAGAAACTCGCTATTTAACAGTGATGTTCTATAGTTACAGCAATAAGCTATTATTTCTTTGAATTTAGGAATTTGCTATGCGTTTTTCTTTGTTATTCTCTTCTATCTTGCTCTTTGTGTTTGGAATGTTTTCCAACATAAGTTACGCCGCAACGGACTGTACAAATACCGCCGCAACAGGGGTCTCTGCAACAGATTGTCAAGCATTGCTTGCTTTGTATAATGCAACTACGCCAACGGGCTGGACAACAAGCACCAATTGGAACAGCGATAAAGCTGTAAGCACTTGGTACGGTGTGACCGTAGCAAGCAATCGCGTGACTCAATTGAGTTTATCAAAAAATCAATTAACAGGAACTTTACCGCCCGAAATAGGAAATTTAGATAAACTCACTAAGCTTATTTTAAGTACAAATAGTTTAACGGGCAGCTTACCTACCACTTTAAATAAATTAACAAGTTTGAAAGAGTTGATTTTAACGGATAACCAATTATCAGGTGCTTTACCTGCTAATTTATCTGAAATAAAAACGCTCACAAATCTTAATTTAAGTACAAATCAATTGAGTGGTTCAATTCCAAGTAGTTATACTTCTATTATCACTTTAACTTCCTTATCATTAAACAATAACCAATTAACAGGTTCAATTCCAAGTGAAATTACTAATTTAATCAGTTTGACTTTATTAAATTTAAGTACAAATCAATTCACTGGAACTTTACCCGCTAATTTGGATAAGCTGGTTAAAGTTCAACACTTGACATTAAATAGCAATAGTTTATCTGGAACTATTCCTTCTGCAATTGGTGGAATGACGGCGTTAAAAGTTTTACGCTTAGGTAAAAATCAATTAACCGGTTCTTTACCTGTTGAAATCTCTAAATTAAGCAAATTAGAAGAATTAAATTTAACTTCTAATAAATTAACGGGTTCAATTCCTGTGGAATATGCGGGTTTAACAGCGTTAAAAACGCTTTATGTGGACTCTAATCAATTAAGCGGCGATAGTCCTGCAATTGGTTTATTAGCTTTATTGCAACAAGTAACTACTTTTAAAGTCAATAACAACTGTTTAGTTCCGACCAATGCCAGCGTTACTGCTTTATTAGACACAAAAAGCTCAGGCTGGAAAACAACGCAGACGGCTTGCAGTGGGAGCTCTGGCGGTGGAACAACGACACCCACCACAGGCTCAGTAAGTGCAATTAAAGTGATTCGTGGCAATAACCAAATTTTAACGGCGGGCAGTTTAGCCACTGAAATTACATTCCAAGTCTTAGATAGCAGTGGTAAAGTGGTTTCAGGCAAAACGGTTAACTTTAGTTTGATGAATCCTAACGGAACTGTATCCAATTCTTTACTGAATGCCACTTCAGCTACAACTAATAACACAGGGGAAGCGGTTGTTCGCGTCACCTTGACCAGTAGTAGTCCAACAGGGGCTTATCAATTAACAGCAAGCGTTGCAACGGGGGGAACACCCGCCACAATCAGCGCAGTGGCTACCATGTCCTTGCAAGCTGTTGATGATACAGGCTCAACGAACAGCCAGTTAACCAGTTTAGGTAATGCGGTTTCTTTATTAACCACAGGTAATTTAATGAGTAGTGTCAGTGAACGTTTTTGGGGGGATATTTTAGTCAATAATAGCCCAGTGACAACGGCAAAAATGACAGATACCGTTACAATTAAACTTGAAGTTAAACCGATGACTGGCGATATTGGTAAAACTGCTGAATGGTTAGCTGTTATTGTTTATTCTCCTGACTGGTTACAAAATGTAAGTTCGCCTAGTTTGATGTTAATGTTAACCCAAGGAACAAACGGGCGTAGTTTAGCGGTTTGGAATAGCGTAGTTGGTACTTTACAACCTTTTATTGCAAAAGCACCTTTAACCGCTTTTCATTCTTTAACCCTTTATCAAGGCACTTTAAAAATGTCGGGGACACTAAGCTTTTTTGCGGGTTATCGTTTGGAAGATGGGACAATTGTTTTTAATGGCGAAAAACCATTAACTTTAACAATTACCCCTTAAAAAATCCTCTCCTCCTCTAGTAAAGCTAATTTTACTAGAGGAGTTAATTTCCCTCCTCTTTATCACATATAGTATTGATGATGAAAGCAATTATTTTGTCACATTTTGGGGCAATTGATGCCCTACACCTGCGCGAAACTCCTCCCCCTACGCCCTCAGCAGAACAATTACTCATCAAAGTTCATGCAACCGCCTTAAATCGAGCCGATATTTTACAACGCAAAGGCTTATATCCGCCGCCTGCGGGTGATTCAGAAATTTTGGGTTTAGAACTGGCGGGGGAAGTTGTCGCATGGGGGGAACAAGTACAAGGTTTTCAACAAGGTGACCGCGTTTTTGGTTTAGTGGGCGGTGGTGCGTATGCTGAATATGCTGTCATTGATGCACAGATGGCGTTACACATTCCCGAGACATGGAGTTATGAATTTGCCGCCGCAATTCCCGAAGTATTTATGACCGCTAATGAAACAATCTTTGAACTCGGACAATTGCAAGCAGGAGAAAGTGTTTTAATTCAAGCAGGTGCGAGTGGAGTCGGCACAGCGGCAATTCAAATGGCGCGGGCGGCGGGTGCAAGCGTATTTGTAACGGCGGGTTCGGATGAAAAAGTTAAAAAATGCCTTGATTTAGGTGCACATTACGCCATTAATTACAAAAATGAAGATTTTTATGAAAAAATAATGCAACTTACTGATAAAGAAGGGGTTGATGTTATTGAAGATTTTATCGGCGCAAGTTATTTTGAACGGCATTTGAAATTATTAAAATCACAAGGGCGTTTAATAATTGTCGCGTTGATGGGCGGACATAAAACAGAAATTCCGCTAAATCTGTTATTAACCAAACGGTTAAAAGTGTATGGTTCTGTTATGCGTTCGCGTACCCTTGCAGAAAAGCGCGAATTAACGCAGCGTTTTAGTCAACGATGGTTACCTTTATTACAACAAGGCGCAATCAAACCGATTATTGACAGCATTATCCCGCTCGCAGAAGTGCAACGCGCACATCAATTAATGGAAATGAGTCAGCATTTCGGTAAAATTGTGTTAAAAGTCATTTAGCTATTTTAATCCGATTTCCTCTATTTTTAAGGAGGCATTCCCTCCTAAACGGTATTATCGTTATGAATCCATGCTTTCGTTTTTACAGCATCTTGTTTTTATTATGTAGCAGTTTAAACAGTTGGGCAGATGCAACGCAGCCAAACGCTGCGCCCCCGACGGCGCAACAATCGCCCGCTCAATCGTCTGCGATGGTGACAGACGAGCATAATAATCTAAGCACACTCTTGAACTTAGCGATTGACCCGCAATTAAGCGCGGGCGAATTGGCATATCAACAAGGTTTATTAGAAAAAGCGTTAAATGAATGGCGCGCCGAATTGGCAAAACAACCTGACTCGCAATTGCAAATTGAATTACTGCGGCGCATGGCACGCGGCTATCAGGCTTTAGGAATGCATCGGCAAGTGTTTAATAGCCTAGGACAAGCACAAGAATTATTAGTTCATTTACCTGAAAATAGCGCGCAAGCATTGATTTTAACAACACTTATCAACAGTGATTTAAGTGATGCGTGGTTGACAACGGGCGATATTGACGAAAGCATTGCAGTGATTGAACCTGTTTTAAAACAAATTGATGATTTTCAAAAAGTAGGTGAAACTGCAAGTAATGAAATTTTATCATTGACCCAAAAAGCCGCATTATTAGCCTATGCCAATAACGTTTACGCCAACGCCTTAGCCAGTACAGGCAATGATGACGAGCAAGCCATTAGTGTGTATCAACAGGCGGCAAAAAATGCACAAAGTGCAAATTTGCTCAATTTGTATTTAACTTTAAATTTAAATCAACTCAATGTCATGGCAGAAAATGCCGTGCCCACCCTATTTTTGCAACAAAGCGAATTAGTCTGGCAAGCGTTATCTACCCAAAAAACGGGTTATGATACCGCCATTCAATGGCTTAATTTTATTGAAATTATACAACGGCAGCTCATCAGTCTGGATAACTTAGAGACAAATAGTTTACCGAGTCATTTTAAACCACAATTAACCCAGTATCAGCAACAAGCCATTCATTATATTTTACAATTTGCCCAACAACAGCCGCGTTTAGCCTCTTTAGCGTATGGCATGTTAGGACAACGCTACGCACATGAAAAGCACTATAAAGAAGCCATGACTGCGACGCGGCAAGCGATTTTCTACGCACAACAAGGCTATCACCCCGATATTTTATATCAATGGCAATGGCAATTAGGACGCTTATTCAAAGCTTTAGGACAACGGGAAGAAGCTATTAAAGCGTATCAACAAGCAACGCAAACGTTACAACCCATACAGCAAACTTTAGAAGTTGGAGTGCGTCGCCCATTAGAAACGTTTAACGAAAAAATTCGCCCTGTTTTCTATGAGTTAGTTGATTTACAGTTGCAACTTTTGGAAGGGGTGCAAAACGCTAAACGGCGGCAACAAATTTTACACCAAGCCCGCGATACCGCCGAAAAAGTAAAGTTAGCCGAATTACAAAACTATTTCCAAGATGATTGTGTTGCGGGATTAAGCCAAAAATCGCAACGTTTAGAGTCTATCGCAGAAACAACCGCCATTTTATATCCAATTACTTTAGCTGAACGTTTAGTGTTACTGCTGAGTATTAAAGAAGAAATTCAAATTTTTACCTTGCCTGTTACAGCAGACAACTTTAACCAAACCGCGCAAGATTTACGGGTAGGCTTACAAACTCGCCCGAATAATCGCTATTTGTTGCCCGCTCAACAAATGTATGACTGGTTAATTCGTCCCTTGTTGCCTGCTTTGCACACGGCGGCAATTGATACTTTAGTTGTCGTTCCTGACGGTAGTTTGCGCTTAGTCCCGCTTGCCACGTTACACAGCGGCAGTCAATTTTTAATTGAACAATATGCTTTAGCGGTGACCCCTGGTTTAACTTTGATTGACCCACGCCCAATTAACTGGCAGCAACCCAATGTACTGTTAGTGGGTTTATCTGAGGCGGTGCAAGGCTATCCGCCCTTGCCCAATGTGCCGACTGAATTACAAACCATTCGCCACACATTTCAAGATAAACCACTTGAATTGCTTGACAAAAACTATACAGAAGACACTTTTAAACAACAACTGAAATCAACGCAATACAACGTTGTTCATTTAGCAACGCACGGTGAATTTAGTTCAGACCCAGAAGAAACCTTTTTACTGACTTATCAAGACCGTATGACGATGGATAAGTTACAACAACTGATTGGCTTATCTCGTTTTGATGAACAACCTTTAGGCTTATTAACCTTAAGCGCGTGTCGAACAGCGGTTGGGGATGAACGCGCCGCATTAGGTTTGGCGGGGGTTGCGGTGAAAGCGGGCGCACGCAGCGCATTAGCGACTTTATGGTTTGTGGACGATGAAGCGACTTCTTTAGCAATGCAACAATTTTATCGTTTATTGGCAGAGAAGCCGAATTTATCTAAAGCAAAAGCCTTGCAACAAGTGCAAGTCAATTTACTAAAACAAGTTCGTTTTCAACACCCTGCGTATTGGGGACCCTTTTTGTTAATTGGTAATTGGCTATAACATGCGCACGGTGCTTTTCATTCTACTTATTATTGTCGTGTGGTATAGCTTCAAGCGGGGCGGCTGGTTGCGCAGAAAAACGCCGCCACCCTCACCGCCACAAGTGAAAAAGATGGTACGTTGTCAACATTGCAATGTGCATTTTGAACAACACGAAGCTTTTCATTATCAGGATAAAACGTTCTGTTGCGCAGCACATTTGGAATTATATCGGCAACAATTGCAACAGAAAGAGTGAGTTTTAAAGTAACAACACTACAAAATACTTTGTCTGAACCCTAATTCACTTAATTTTCATAATTTCCTTAATTTTTAAGGTTTTTATAGTAATCTCACTTTAAATTGCATAAATTGGAGTGCAATAGCTTTAGCTATTGCTTTTTAACTACTTGATTAAACAGTATTTTACCTGTTACGATGCAGGCAATAGCTGAAGCTATTGCACTCCAGTTAAAGAGAGTTTGTTATAATTAAAAATATTGAAAATTAAGGAAGTTACGTTAATTATGCGAGTTAGGGCTCAGACAATACTCTCCAGTCTGTATTTGTAATATGCCACAAACTAAAAAACCTGCTAGGTTTTTAAAATCTAGCAGGTTTCTTTTTTGAAAATCTCTCACTGACTTCTTTTAAATCAGAATCTCACGATGACTGATTTAAACAGCACATTAAGCATGAATCATGCGACCATCAACCGCTAAAGCGGCTTCGTGCATCCCTTCGGCTAAAGTGGGGTGTCCGTGAATTGTGCGGGCTAAATCTTCGCTGCTCGCTTTGAATTCCATCGCTA
>CAZKST010000021.1:0-1667 GCA_964555395.1 uncultured Thiotrichaceae bacterium
ATGAAGCGGCATGGGAAGATGTCAAACGTGAGGAACGGAAGGAAGGATTTGAAGAAGGGATTCAGCAAGGAATTCAGCACGGTTTGCAACATGGTTTAGAACAGGGGTTGCAGCAAGGATTGCAACAAGGTTTAGAACAAGGTGAAAAGCGTAAAGCTATTGAAACAGCGAGAAAAATGCTAGGAAAAGGGTTTAGTTTAGAAGAGGTTGCTGATTTAACAGGGTTAACTGTTAGTGATCTAAAGCTTATATTAGAGGCATAGTAAAACTTTCCTTTCTCACTTCCCTTTGAAAAAAACCAAGTTTTTTTGTTAAAATGTAAAATTACATTTAACAGAATCAAAATTATGCACTTTGAACTTTTCACGACAGATGGACGGGCGCGGCGCGGACAAATGACTTTTGCACGCGGGGTTGTCGATACGCCCGCATTTATGCCCGTTGGCACTTATGCAACCGTCAAAGGCATGTTGCCTGAACAAGTTTCCGCTTCAGGCGCGCAAATTTTACTCGGTAACACTTTTCATTTGATGTTACGCCCTGGAACAGAAATTATTAATTTACATGGGGATTTGCACG
The DNA here is from genome assembly GCA_964555395.1 of uncultured Thiotrichaceae bacterium. GTDB lineage: Bacteria > Pseudomonadota > Gammaproteobacteria > Beggiatoales > Beggiatoaceae > CAZKST01. The sequence goes on from CAZKST010000021.1 coordinate 580, forward strand.
ATTTTATGAATTGGCAAAAACCTATTTTGACCGATTCCGGCGGTTTCCAAGTTTTCAGTTTGGGGCAATTACGCAAAATCAGCGAAGAAGGCGTATTATTCCGTTCGCCGATTAATGGCGATAAAGTTTTTATGACTCCTGAATCTTCAATGCAAGTGCAGAAGGCTTTAGGCTCAGATATTGTGATGATTTTTGATGAATGCACGCCTTATCCTGCAACACCGAGCGAAGCGCGCAAATCAATGGAACTGTCCTTGCGCTGGGCGAAACGCTCTAAACAAGCGCATGAGGGCAATCCGTCGGCTTTATTCGGGATTATTCAAGGCGGTATGTATGAAAATCTGCGCATGGAATCTTTAGCGGGATTACAAGAAATTGCTTTTGATGGATATGCGATTGGCGGGCTGTCGGTTGGTGAACCTAAACCCGAAATGATGCACGTTCTTGATTTTCTGCCACCTGCTATGCCGATGGATAAACCGCGTTATTTAATGGGCGTGGGTTTGCCTGAAGATTTAGTGGAAGCGGTGCGGCGTGGAATTGATATGTTTGATTGCGTGATTCCGACCCGTAATGCGCGTAATGGGCATTTATTCACCAGTCGCGGCGCGGTGAAATTGCGCAATAGTCGTTATCGGCGCGATTTAAATCCGCCTGACCCCGATTGTGATTGTTACACTTGTCAGCATTATTCATTAGCTTATTTGCATTATTTGGATAAAGCGGGCGAAATGTTGGGCGCGCAACTGAATACTTTGCATAATGTGCGTTATTATCAACGTTTAATGCACGATATTCGCCAAGCTATTGCAGAACATCGTTTTGAAGAGTTTGCAAAACAGTTTTATGCGTTGCGGGGGGAATAGTATTTTTAAAGCTTGCTAGTCTGTTAAGGCTAGCAGGCTGCTGAATAAGTTGTTTTAAACTCAAGTTAAAGAAAGATACTTTAATAATATATCCAATTTTTCTTTAATTTCGGTTATATCATCAAGTGGCATAAATTCTACTAATTTAAAGAAATCCCCTTTATTTAATATAATGGGTTGTTTTTCTTTCACTGAAAAATCTTTAAATACTTTTTCAGCAAA
>CAZKST010000021.1:1767-21378 GCA_964555395.1 uncultured Thiotrichaceae bacterium
ATATAATGGGTTGTTTTTCTTTCACTGAAAAATCTTTAAATACTTTTTCAGCAAACTCACTCATTTTTATTTGTTTAAGTAATGTTCGTTTTAATCCAGCACTTGCTTTGTAAAACTCTTCTAATTGTTTTGAATCATCAGAGAAAACAATAGTAAGCAAATGTTCATCAATTGTTTTTTTAAATGATTCAATATAAGGACGCTGAAATAAATTATTTGCCCCTCCCCATTCATCTTTTTCAAAATAATCTGTAATAAAAGCACATAGCACATCAGGAGAGATAAAATAATTCTCTAGCTCATAATGTTTCCAATATAAAACAGCTAACTCTTGATTTAATTCTTCTGATTTATTTTTGCCGTCTCCATCAAAAAGTGCAACTCCACGAAAGTTAGGTACAAATTTCTTTAAAGTATAAAAATGTTGCTTATAAGATTTATCACTAAATGCGCCACCAACTCGATCTAGACGATTATCTAAAGAGTCTTCTGACTCAATATTTTTGATGTAATAACAATTTAGTCTGTCGTTGAGAACTTCAAGCACAGAATGATTTAGTTTTTTAGCCAATGCACGCAACATTTCAACATCAGAACTGCCTTCAATATATAAAATGCGTGGGTGCACTTTGGCTTTGTAATAATGCTCAATACCGAAAGAACGTAGTGCATTTCTCATATCTTGTTGTACTGCTAAGTTAACGGCTTCTCCCTGTAGCAGTAGTGTTAGATTAATATCAATAGCATCGTCTAAAATAACTTCTGAATGGGTTGCAATGATAACTTGACATTGATTTTCAACGGCAACATGTTTTAATAATTCATAAACTTGACGCTGGCGTAAAATCTCAAGATGAGCGTCTGGCTCATCTACTAAAAGCACAGCGTTTTTATGTCCATAAAGATAAGCCAATATCAATAAGATTTGTTGTAATCCGCGCCCAGCTAAAGAAATATCTAATGCGTTTTCTACATTAGGTTGTTGGTAACTCATCGTTAAAATGCCACGCGTTTTATTAAACTCTGGCGGATTAAGGTCTACTAAAAATAATTTTTTTATGAGTTTTTGAATTTTTACCCAATCTTGCGTTTTTTCAGCTTTATCTTGTTCAACTACTTTGTAGCAAAGATTTCTCAGAACTTGTGCGGTTTGCCCTTGTCCTAAAAAAACATCAATCCGCCCATCGGGCAAAGGTGTTTCTTCTGTATCGGCTGAAATACCCGACATAATACCCGACATCGGGTATAACAAATGGAAATGTAACCCTGCTGCAAAACGTAATAACTCTTCATTTTTTATAGTATTTTCACAAGGTTTACAGTAAATAAGTTCAGTGTCTCTATAAGTAAAAACTAATCTACATTCTTTCGTTACACCATGCAGTTCTAAACCAACATTAATTTTTAACTCAATAGGGGTATTACCTTTTCTCACTTTAGTGCCATTCCAAAAAAAACGGGTTTCTGAAACAGGCACATCTAATATATTCAGTCGGTTAAGACCAGCAGAAACACGTTCTTTTCTTTCCTTCGCTCCTTTTTTCTCGAACCAAGCTTTTACCCCGCGACTCCACAGGCTAATAGCTTGTATGACACTGGTTTTACCTGCGTTATTGGGTCCGATTAAAACGGCTGGATGTCCTAAATCAATATGTATTTTTTGTTCAAAAGTTTTGAAATTTTCAATTTCAACATATTTAATGCTCATTTAAATAGGAGTCCTGTGTGAGAAAAATTTATGGAACGTGTTCAAATAGACCTGCTAGGTTTTAAAAACCTAGCAAGTTTTTGTTTTCCAAAGAATCTATACCCCTTCCAACTGCTCACTCACGTCTAACCACTCTTCTTCTAGTTTTGCCAATTGGCTGCTAACTTGCGCTTGCTGTTGTGCCAGTTGTTTGGCTTTGATAGGGTCACTGTAAATTTCAGGCTCTGCAAGACTGTGTTCTAGCTTTGTTTTTTCAGTGGTTAATTTATCCATTTCTTTTTCTAATTGCCGTAAACGGTTTTGCAATGGTTTACGCTGTTCACGTTGCAGTTGCGGATTCTTTTTCGCAGGCGCAGCAGTCGCGGTGTTTGCACTGCTCGTGTTATTCGTCGGCTGCGGTGTGCTCAGTAATAATTGCCGATAATCGTCTAAATCGCCATCAAACATTTTTACCCGTTGTTGTGCGACGAGTACAAATTGGTCTGTTGTGGTGCGTAATAAATGGCGGTCGTGGGAAACGACAATTAACGCGCCTTGATAATCTTGTAATGCCAAGGCGAGCGCGTGACGCATTTCTAAATCTAAATGGTTGGTTGGTTCGTCGAGTAATAGTAAATTAGGACGTTGCCACACAATCGCCGCTAAGGCTAAACGGGCTTTTTCACCGCCTGAAAAGGGTTCAATCTGGCTGGTTGCCATTTCGCCTTGAAAGTTAAATCCACCCAAAAAGCTGCGAATAGTTTGTTCAGACGCATTAGGATTGATGCGTTGCAAATGCAGTAAAGGCGTGGCGTGGGGGTCTAATTGCTCTAATTGATGCTGGGCAAAATAGCCAATTTTTAAACCATCTCCGCGTTGATAAACGCCTGAAATCGGTTCTAATTCTCCCGCGAGTAATTTGATAAAAGTGGATTTCCCCGCGCCATTTACCCCTAACAAGCCCCAACGCACGCCCGCAAGAATGCGCAAATTGATTTTTGCTAAGACGGGTTTTTCTGCTTGATAGCCAATTGCAATTTCTTCTAAAGATAATAGCAATTGTGGCATTTTTTCTGGCTCGGGAAATTCAAAGTAAAAAGGCGAATCCACATGAGCAGCGGAAATAGTTTCCATCCGTTCCAACGCTTTTAAACGGCTTTGAGCTTGGCGCGCTTTGCTGGCTTTGTAGCGGAAACGGTCAACGAATTTTTGAATGTGGGCAATTTCGCGTTGTTGTTTTTCAAAGGCGGCTTGTTGTAAAGCGAGTTTTGCCGCCCGTTGGCGTTCAAACGAACTGTAATCGCCTGCATAGTAAATAATGCCTTGATTTTCCACATGGGCGATGCCGTCGACAGTGTTATCTAAAAAGTCGCGGTCGTGGGAAATTAACAATAATGTGCCTTGATATTGTTTTAACCATTGTTCAAACCATAAAACAGCATCAAGGTCTAAGTGGTTAGTCGGTTCGTCGAGTAATAGTAAATCAGAGCGACACATTAAGGCTTGCGCGAGATTTAAGCGCATCCGCCAGCCGCCTGAGAATGCCCGCACGGGTTGCAATTGTTGCTCAGGCGTAAATCCTAAACCGTACAATAATTGCGCGGCGCGTGATTTGGCTGTATAACCGCCGATGGCATCATAATGGGCGTGTAAAGTTGCCTCTTTCATGCCGTCGTGTTGGGCTTGGGCTTCTTCTAATTGTTTTTCAATGGCGCGCAATTCGCGGTCGCCATCTAATACATATTCTACAGCGGGCAATTCTAAAGCAGGTGTTTCTTGGGCAACGTGGGCAATCACCCATTTGCTAGGCAAATCTAATGTGCCTGTGTCTTGGCTCAATTCGCCGCGTAAAACAGCGAATAAGCTGGATTTTCCACAGCCATTTGCGCCGACAATGCCGACTTTTTGTCCGGGGTTTATCGTGAGTTGCAATTCATCAAAAAGCAGTTTCACGCCGCGACGGAGGCTAAAATCACGAAAAATAATCATGGATATAAAATAAAAACGTTAAAGGTGAGAAATTGATTTGGCACTTTAACAAAGCCTAGACGGGATGACAATTGCTTGAAAACCCAGTGCGGTTTACTATTAAAGTGTATTTGTTAAAACTCAGTGATTTCTATTAGCGCGCAACCTGTTTTAAAACATCCAAATTTATGAAAGCTTTGCTGATTCAATCTTTTTTACGCACTTTATCGTATTTACCTTTACGTCGCACGCATCAATTAGCCACTGCGCTCGGTAAATTGCTTTATCGTTTTCCTAATAACAGTATCAGTCGTGTCACGCGCATTAATGTGCAACAGTGTTTTCCTGCTTTGGCTCAGTTTGAAAATTGCCCTGCTTTGGAAGTGTTAATTCAGCAAAGTTTGATTGAAACTTGCAAAACGTTTATGGAATTAGGGGCGTTATGGTGTTGGTCTAAACCGCAATTACTGGGATTAGTGCAGCAGGTCAGCGGGGAAGACTGTTTGCATACTGCATTGCAACAAGGGAAAGGCGTGATTTTATTAACGCCGCATTTAGGCGCGTGGGAAATGGCGGGATTATATGCGTCTTCGCGGGCGACAATTACCAGTTTATACCGTCCGCCCAAATTAGCCGCGTTAGAAAATTTTATTCAACAGGGACGACAACGGCTAGGCGCGAAATTAGTTCCGACTGATAGCGCGGGTTTAAAAGCCCTTTTTCAAGGCTTAAAACGCGGGGAAATTGTCGGTATTTTGCCTGACCAAGTGCCTAAAGAAGTCAATGGCGGGGTGTTTGCGCCATTTTTAGGCGAAGCGGCGTATACGATGAGCTTTGTGGCGCGTTTGGCGCAAAAATCAGGTGCGCCTGTTATTTTTACTTTTGCCGAACGTTTAGCTGAGGGTAAAGGTTTTCATCTGCATTTTTTGCCCGCGCCTGCTGCGATTGCTTCCAGCGATTTAGTTGAAGCGAGTACAGCTTTAAATCAAGGGGTTGAGCGTTGTTTGAGTCAATGCCCTGCACAATATCAATGGAGTTATAAACGTTTTAAACAACGTCCACCAGATTTAAAAACACTGTATTAAATTATTAAAGAAATCTAATAAAGTTTCTTTAAGTTTACGGCTTGTTTTTCTTAATTTATGCGTATATTTCATTTGTAATAATTATTTCAAAAATTTTATGTAAACAATAAGTTGAGCGGCTTAAATAATTACAAAAAATTTATTTATTACAAAAATACTGTTTTTCTAAAAATTAATTATTTTATAAGCCTAAATCTTTGGTGCGCTCTTTGCCCAATTTCTTTTAAACTATTATTATTAAAAAAACCTACCTTGATATTTCTACCAAAATACGCTCGAGATAACGATCATGATTCACTTTGACTCCGAACAACATGCTTTACGCGTGTTTCAACAAACAGACCCTAATGAATTTGAATGGATTGCCGCAGTCGATTATTTATTAACGGAAGCGGGACCGATGGTTAATGCCATTGTTTCTCAACAAATTAGTATGAAAGGTGCATATTTTAAACAGGAAGTAGAAAATAAGCTGACGGCTTTCCGCCATCTCAGTCAATTGGATGTCAGCCCTGTTGCCACCAAAAAAGAAAATCCCCCCGCCAATAAAAGCTCTTATTGGACATGGTTAGGTTTAAAGACTGAAACCGCTTAGTGTCGTTAAATCTCAGATTTTTAGGTAGGAATACGCGTTTAAAGACGCGAAAAAAGGTTTTAAGGGACTTACTACAGGTATTTAGCAAATGATAGGCAATAAAAAAACCTTGCTAGGCTAAACTAGCAAGGTTTTTGAAGCGGGGATTAGTTATTGCCGCTTGCTAAATCTAACATTTTTTCTGTCCATGCTTTACCGGAAGCTTGAATCGCGGTTAAAGTTTGGATCATTTGTCCAGTGTTATCTTTCACTTTCTCTTGTAATTGAGAAAACATTTCGCCTTGTGCAGCAGCAACGTCGTTTGCTGTACGAACATTTTCTAAATTTTTCACATAATCAGAAACAACACCAGCGTAGCTATTTAACGCTTTTAATTGTAATTGAGTGAGAATTTGGAAAGTATTGGTGTTTAATTCAGTGATTTCTTTCACTGCAGTTGCTGTGACTTCTAAGTTAGCGGAACTTAATTGTTTTTTCAACATATTATCTAATAATGTGTTGTTCGCTTTTTGCACGTCATCTAAAGCCTGCATAGTGGTTTTGATGGTTTGTGCAACAGTTGCTAAATTGAAGCTTTGTGGAAGATTAGCAAACACGTTGTTTTGGTTGCTATTGAATTGGGAAACTAAGTCAGACCATTGTTTTAATACATCGGCGGGTTGCATTTTAAACTCCTAAACAAATTGGGATGTGGGATATGAATTAAAAAATTAAGTAAATTAGCCTCATGGAAAATGAGGCTAAAATTTAAAACGGTTTATTTACGGGCTTCGCCTAAACGTTTAACCATAGACATCACAGCTTTCATTTGGGGTGCGTCTTTGGTGTAGAAATTCAAATTATTTGGGTCTTCGCTAGAATAGCCCCAGAAATCCCAGCAACCTTGTGGGTTGAAAGGAATACCTTTGGAGGGTTCTGCTTGTGGATATAATACAATGATTTTGTTTGTATCAGCCATTTCATTGTAACCAGTGGTCGTATAGTACTCGTCACCGATCACTTCAGCACCTTGCAAGCAACCATGGAAAGCGATGTGTACGCGGCAGCTTTCTGTTTCACAAGCTTTAGGTACATAGGCAAACGCTGTGTTATCCATGCTGGAGTATTTGCTGTTTACAAATTCTTTTTGGTTGAAAGCAACAACATTGCCGCTTAAATGACCTGATTCTGCGGGTGCATTTAAGTTGCCATAGATTTGGCGTAAGATTTCATGAGATTGAATGAAACCGCAATTGTTGATGTAGGGGTCTTTGTTTAAATCACACTTCACATCGCTAGGATTGTTAGTAATAATGGAGTGACCTGCATTAACAGAGTTAACAAATTTGATGTTAGCATCTGGAATACCAGCAACGCGATAATATTCAGCTGTTTTAGCAACAACCCAAGGAGAAACTACGCTATCGCTAGAGCCTGTGAAAACATAGACTTTGTCATCTTTTAAATTAGCGGGATCGTCAATTAAACCCGCTTTAAAAAATTCTTGTGCTTTTGCATATAATTTTTTTGGATCGGGTGCTAATGATTCCATTAAAGGCATCATGCAAGGACCCACTGCATTGGTCATGTTAGGATTAGAAGGATAACTGCCTGAACAATAGAAAGGACCTGCTGCAACTACGCCCGCGCCAATGAAAGAACCAGAATAAGTAGTGTGAATTTGAGCGGTCATAAAACCGCCAGAAGATAAACCAGAAACAGAAGTTTGTGTTAAATCTGCGCCATAACCGTGAAGTGATGGTGCATCTGCAAAAGCAGAGAAAGAGAGAGCTAAAGATGCGAATAAGGTAGTTTTAAGTAAAAGTTGACGCATAAATATCCTTTTGGATAATAAAGTTTGGGTTTTAAGTGTTTAGCAAGCAGAATGGCTTACAGCATTCCATCCACTATTAAATAACTAATTCATTTATTTGATAAATGATTTAGTGGTTGTCAAAGAATTCCCTACCAACAAATAAGAGAATTCCATTTGCTAATTGGGGTGGTTTTGTAATTTCCAATAGCATAAATTACTTTTTTTTTACTTAACGCTCATTTTACTTTTACATATAGTACATGATTTATATGACATCTTGTTGTACTTTTATAGGCTATATAGTAAAACTTTTTTTGCATTGCAGCAATCTCTCCTTTGTCATAAATAATGCGTTATACTTGAAAATTCGCGTTATAATGACCAACTGTACTCATCATTTTAAAAATAACTTATTGATTAAGAGAGAAATATATGTCTGAAACAATGTTGTTCACCTCTGAATCTGTTTCTGAAGGACACCCTGATAAACTGGCTGACCAAGTATCTGATGCGATTCTTGACGCTATTTTGACCCAAGACCCTAAAGCACGGGTTGCTTGTGAAACTTTAGTAAAAACAGGGGTTGTTATCGTTGCAGGGGAAATTACGACATCCGCAGTTGTAGATTACGAAAAAGTCGTACGCGAAACGGTTAATAATATTGGTTATAACAATGCTGCAGTTGGTTTTGATGGTGAAACTTGTGCAGTTTTATCCGCAATTGGTAAACAATCTGTTGATATTGCCATGGGTGTGGATGAAAGCGATGACCACGAACAAGGCGCAGGTGACCAAGGTTTAATGTTTGGTTATGCCACGAATGAAACTGATGTATTGATGCCTGCTCCTATCACTTACGCTCACCGTTTAGTGAAAAAACAAGCAGATGTTCGTCGTAGCTCTTTAAAATGGTTACGCCCAGATGCTAAAAGCCAAGTTACTTTCCGTTATGAAAATAACAAACCTACAATGGTAGATGCAGTTGTATTATCTACACAACATGACCCTGATGTAGATAATAAAACTATTCACGATGCAGTGATGGATGAAATTATCAAACCCGTATTAGGTGAATGGATTCATAAAGATACCAAAATCTTTATTAATCCAACTGGACGTTTCGTTATCGGTGGTCCCGTAGGTGATTGCGGTTTAACTGGACGCAAAATTATCGTTGATAGTTACGGCGGTATGGCACGTCATGGCGGCGGTGCTTTTTCTGGTAAAGACCCTTCTAAAGTTGACCGTTCCGCAGCCTATGCTGCCCGTTATGTGGCTAAAAACATCGTTGCTGCTGGTTTAGCCGATGTATGTGAAGTACAAGTTTCTTATGCGATTGGGGTTGCAGAGCCCACTTCTATTCGTGTTGAAACCTTTGGTACAGGCAAAGTATCACAAGCCCGTTTAACTGAATTAGTGCGCGAACACTTTGATTTACGTCCACGCGGTTTAGTTAAAATGTTGGATTTATTACGTCCTATTTATTTACCGACTGCTAGCTATGGGCATTTTGGGCGTAATGACGTTGATTTACCTTGGGAACGGACTGATAAAGCAGACGTTTTAAAAAGCGCAGTTTAAATCGTAAATACCGTTTAAATTTACTTACGTTGTGATAGCACAATTAAGTTATTATTTGCTTAATCCAATACAAGGCTTTGTTATCTGCTAATAGACGAAAAGGGATAACACTGACATTGACTAAGAATACTAAAGGAATTCGTTGTAATGAGTGCACAACCCGTTATGAATTTAACCCCTGATTATAAAGTTGCGGATATTAACTTAGCTGCATGGGGACACAAAGAAATCGCTATTGCTGAAACTGAAATGCCTGGTTTAATGGCGATTCGCAAAGAATATGCAAATCAAAAACCTTTAAAGGGTGCGCGGATTGCAGGCTGCTTGCACATGACCATTCAAACTGCGGTTTTAATTGAAACCTTAGTTGAATTAGGTGCAGAAGTGCGTTGGTCTTCTTGCAATATTTTCTCAACTCAAGATCATGCTGCTTCAGCCATTGCTGACCAAGGCATTCCTGTTTTCGCATGGAAAGGCGAAACCGAAGAAGAATATGATTGGTGCGTTGAGCAAACTATTTTCGGGCCCAATGGTTGGTTGCCTAACATGATTTTAGATGATGGCGGCGATTTGACCAAAGTCATGCACGAAAAATATCCTGATTTGATTAAAAACGTCAAAGGGATTACCGAAGAAACCACTACGGGCGTACATCGTTTATATGAAATGATGAAAGCTGGCGCATTAAAAGTGCCTGCCATTAACGTTAACGACTCCGTGACTAAATCTAAATTTGATAACTTATATGGTTGTCGTGAATCTTTAGTGGACGGTATTAAACGCGCCACTGACGTAATGATTGCGGGTAAAATCTGCGTGGTTTTAGGCTATGGTGACGTGGGCAAAGGCTGTGCGCAAGCATTCCGTGGCTTAGGTGCAACTGTATGGGTCACTGAAATTGACCCTATTTGTGCATTACAAGCGGCAATGGAAGGCTATCGCATTGTGACGATGGACGAAGCGGCGGCATTAGCGGATATTTTCGTGACTGCAACAGGTAATGTTGGTGTAATTACCTTAGAACACATGAAAAAAATGCGCAATCAAGCGATTGTCTGCAATATCGGTCACTTTGATTCTGAAATTGAAGTGGCACAATTACGCGAATTTACTTGGGAAAATATTAAACCTCAAGTTGACCACATCATTTTCCCTGATGGTAAACGCTTAATTTTATTAGCAGAAGGTCGTTTAGTTAATTTAGGCTGTGCAACAGGTCATCCTAGTTTCGTGATGTCTAACTCCTTTACTAACCAAGTGTTAGGACAAATTGAGTTATGGAATAATGCTAGCAAATACGAAAACAAAGTGTATGTGTTACCAAAACACTTAGACGAAAAAGTCGCTCGTTTACACTTAGACCGTATTGGCGCGAAATTAACGCAATTAAGTCAACAACAAGCAGATTACATCGGCGTTGCAGTAGAGGGTCCTTACAAACCTGAACATTATCGTTACTAAAAAGTAATGATAAACTAAAAACGTTTGTTTTAGCTTAAAAATCTAAAAACTACAAAAGTTTACCGCTTTTGTAGTTTTTTTATTGTCTCTAAAATTTGTTACACTAATTACGTTTAATCAATTGAATTAAACCGTAAAAATCTTGTTTATTTTTTCAATTTCCCGCCAAAAAACGAGGAATCCGCTTAGCAAGCCTTGTTATTCAATGCGTTTAAAATAGAGAGAACCTATGCAATGAAAAAACTTCTATTTCTACTTACTTTATTCACCTTTGCGGGGTGTGTGGCGGTTGATTCGCCGATAGCAACCCGTCCCGACCCCATTACTGTTAACTTACAAAATGAAACTCAGCAGAAAATTCGCAGTTTAGAAAGTCAAGGTGACTATTATGCAGCGGCGCGTGAATACATGCGTTTAGCCAGTTTAAGTAATTCTCCACAAAAAGAGGATTATCAACTGTCCGCAATTGAAGCATATTTGAAAGGTAATTTATTAGTAGAAGCACGGCTTGAATTAGCGCGTGTCAATATTCAAGCAACCCCTTTATTAGCAACACGTTATGAGTTATTGACCGCCCGTTTAGAAGTGGCGGAAGGACAAACGGAAGCAGGTTTGCAACGTTTAGCGCGGATTGTGCCAACTGCCGCACAACAAGCGCAATATAGCGAAGTTAAAGCTTTAGCCTATGAGAAAAAAGGTGAGATGTTAACCGCTTTGCAAGAGCGGATGGTGTTAGATAAACAATTACGCAGTGACCCTAATGCACAAAGCCAAAATCATCAAAAGATTTGGCAAACTTTAATGAATATTCCCGCCGTGACTTTAGGACAACTGTCTAAACAAGCAACGGGCGATTTAGACGGCTGGGTAATGTTAGCTTTGTATGTGCGCAATGTGCCTGCTGACCGTTTAAGCAATTCTTTAGCCCAATGGAAACAAAAATATAGCAATCATCCTGCGACCGATATTTTAGCAGGTCTGTCCGCTAATGGCTCAAATGCTAATAACAGTGGAACGCGCATTGCGTTGTTATTACCGTTATCAGGACAATTTAAACCACAAGGGGAAGCTATTCGTGATGGGTTCTTAGCAGCATGGTATGCTGATAACACAGCTAAACCCTTAGTCGATATTTATGATACGAATCCACAAAATATTTTAGATACTTATCAACAATTAATTAAAGCGGGCGTAAAAATGGTTATTGGTCCCGTGGATAAAGAATCGATTAATAAATTATTAAATCAATATTCTCCTTTACCTATTCCAATGTTGGCGTTAAATACTTTATCGCCCCAACCGCCTGCCCGCATTCAAGGTTTTTATCAATTTGGTTTATCGCCTGAAGATGAAGCGGAGTTAGCTGCTCAAAAAGCATGGGAAACAGGTAAACGTTTTGCCGCAATTTTAGCCCCTGTCGGCGCGTGGGGTGACCGCATGGTGCGCGCCTATCAGCAAGCATGGGAAAACATGGGCGGACAAGTTAAAACAATTCAGCGATTTGATAAAAATATTAATAATGTTGCTAAATTAGCAGCAACGAGCGGGGCGGATACTGTTTTATTAGCTGCTTATCCAACCGAAGGGCGACAAATTCCGCCTTTTGTGCGCTATAACAGTCAAACTACGCCATTATCCATTTTTGCAACTTCAACCATTTACGCCAATGGCACTGCTAACCCAAGTTTAGACAAAGATTTAAACGATGTTGTTTTCTGTGATATGCCATGGATTTTAACGCCAAACGAAGATGCTTTAAACTTGCAAAATACTTTACAGCAATACTGGAGTAACTCAATGAGTAGCTTCAAGCGGGTGTTTGCATTTGGGGTTGATGTCTATCGTTTAACTGCGCAATTATTACAAGAACCTGCACCAACCATTGTTCAATTACAAGGACAATCTGGCAATCTCAGCTTAAATGGGCAAGGTGTTGTAAAACGGCAATTATTATGGGCACAATTTATGAACGGCGCGCCCGCATTGTTAACTGGAACAGGCTTACCTTCACAATAGAGCGTCGTTAAAAATAGGATGGGCTGCTGATATAGCAACAATTGGAGTGCAATCGCTTTAGCTATTGCTTTTTAACCTTTTGATTGAACGTTATTTCATTTATTAAGCTACTAGCAATAGCTGAAGCTATTGCACTCCTTTTAAAACGCTCAGACTTTTGAACCCATTTAAACAAAGAGACCTGCTAGGTTTTAAAAACCTAGCAGGTCTTTTTTTGTTTGAATTTAAAAACTACTCAGAAGTACGGGCATATTTTCTAAAAAACGCATCAGCACTTAAAGGACAGCTTAAATAATAACCTTGAATTTCCTGACATCCCAAAGATTGCAAAAACTCCAATTGCTCTAATTTTTCCACGCCTTCCGCTGTAACGCTTAAATTTAAACTTTGTGCCATTGCAACAATTGCCCGCACAATCGCCATATCATCTTTATTGTTCGGTAATTCCCGAATAAAAGCTTGGTCAATTTTTAAACGGTCAATTGGCAAGCGTTTTAAATAACTTAAAGAAGAATAGCCCGTTCCAAAATCATCCACTGCTAAATGAATTTTCGCTTCTTTAAAATGTTGCAAAGTCTGGCTGATTTGATACACATCCGCCAATAAAATACTTTCGGTTAATTCCAACTCCAATAAATTGGCATCCATCGCCGTGTCTTGCAAAATCTGTAAAACATTGTTAATTAACTTTTTATCATTAAATTGCCGCGATGATAAATTCACTGCCAATCGCAAACTAAAACCCTGAGCTTGCCATTTACCATGTTGCTCACACACTTGTCGCAACACCCACTCCCCAATTGGCGAAATTAACCCCGTTTCTTCTGCTAAAGCGATAAATTCAGCAGGAGGCACTAAACCCCGCTGCGGATGTTGCCAACGAATCAACGCTTCTGCTCCAACCACTTTGCCTGTCGTTAAATTCATTTGGGGTTGATAATGCACTAAAAACTCATTGCGTTCTAAAGCATGACGTAATTGTGCTTCTAATAAAACCCGTTTTTGCACTTGCGCATTCATTGACGGATTGAAAAAAATGTAATGATTTCGCCCGCTGCCTTTTGCGCTGTATAAAGCAGCATCCGCGTTCTTTAACAAGGTTTCTAAATCTTCGCCATCTTGTGGATAAACCGCAATTCCAATACAACCACTAACAAAAGTTTCATTATCATTTAAATAAAAAGCCATTTGTAAACGGTTTAAAATTGCATCAATTATTTGCTTAATCATTTCTGGGGTAGCATTCGGTAATGCAATTGCAAACTCATCCCCGCCAAAACGAGCTAATAATTGATAATCCTCAATACATTCTTTAAGTCGTTGTGCTAAAGTTTGTAATAACTCATCACCAATATGATGACCCCACATATCATTGATATATTTAAAGCCATCTAAATCAATTAACAGTAACGCTAATTTACCATTGATTAATTGTGTTTGTTGTAAAAGTTGCTTAACTAATTGTTGAAAGAATGAGCGATTGGGTAAATTAGTCAATACATCATAGCGTGCTAAGAAAATGGCTCTATCTTCCGCTTTTCTTTGCTCAGTTAAATCATAAAAAATAGCAAGATAATGGGTAATATTATTATCCGTATCATTAGTAATAGCACTAATATGTAACCATTCTAAAAACAATTCATTATTTTTACGCCGACACCATAATTCACCCTCCCAATGTCCTTGTGACTCAATTACTTGTAAAATATTGGGATAGCGTCCTAATTCTGATTCCTCTAATAATTGCAAAGCAATTAATGTTTTCCCTAACACTTCTATTTCTTGATAACCTGTGATTTTGGTAAATGCTTTATTAATTGCAATGAAATGGAAATTTTCATCCGTAATAAAAATACCTTCAATACTATTTTCTAATACTTTAGAAGTTTGACGAATTTTATCTTCAGCTTGACGTTTAGCGGTAATATCTTCAAAACAACCTAAAGTAGCTAATAATTGGGAGTGATTATCATATAACGGCAATTTGTGAATTTCTAACCACTGTTGCCCGCCATTTTGGTCGGTAATCAATTGTGTGTAAGCAATGCCAACTAATAAAGGATGATAACCACTTTCTAAATTTGGATGTAAAGCATGTAATAAAGGCTGATTGATGTAAGGAAATTTTAATAAATCAATATCTGATTTTCCTTTAATTAAATGCGGAGCATGTAAACCTAGCAAATTTGCAAAGTTTTTATTACATCCTAAATAAATACCTTCTGGATTACGCCAATAAATTGCTTGCGGAATAGTATCCATGACCAACGTCAGCATATTTTTAGATTGGTCAAGTAACGTTCTTTCATGGGCTAATTCACTGGTTCTTTCTTGAACCCGTTCTTCTAATAAAGTATTGACTTGTTGAATTTCATTAAAACGGGCTTGTAAGGCGGCGGCCGTCGTTTGAAAGTGCCGCATTAAAATATCAATTTCTTTAATATTGCTTTCATTCCAAGCAATCACATGTTGATTTTGTAAACGGTTAGGCAAATCAAAACTGAGCATTGCTAAATGTCGTAAAGGGGCAATTAATTGATGACTCAATACCATTGCAATGCCAAGACTGATTAAAGTAATAAGGCTAAAAAGGAGCAATTCATATAAAGCTAATTCTTGTAATTGTTTTAAATAACTTTCAAAAGAAACTTCTAAAATTAAATTAAAAGGTAAATTTTGATTTAATGGTTTGTAATAGACATAAACCGAGTTTTGCCATTGAACTAATGGATGAATATAATGTTGATTATTTTGAAAGAATTGATAAAAAACAGCTTCATTTTTGTTAATTTTTTCAGTATCTAAATGGTCATATCTATCTAGTAATAGCACATCAGAGCGTGAACTAAACACAATTTTTTGTTGTTGTGTTAATAAACTCATTTCAATGCGTGGATTTTGTAATTGATAACGGGCGGTATAAAGTTGCTTAAAGTTAGAATATAAGCGAATTTTTTTAATATTGGAGGGAATAACGTCAGGAATTTGAATATCGTTTGCTAGTAATGGCACAAAATGACGTTGTTTATCTAAAGAAGAATACAAGGTAAATGTTGAGCCAACGCCTTCTAATTCTAATTCATTTATTTCAGCAGCGGGCGTATGAAAAGAAGCAACGGCTTCATCTTTTTCATTAATAAGTTTAATAATGACTAATTCAGGAAAAAGTGAAAATAACATATCTACTTGCTGTTGCCATTCGGCAGATTCCCAGCCTTTTTGCACTAAATTGGGAATAAGTTGTTCAATAATTTTTTGTTGGCTATTATGAAATTTGCTTAAGTCACTGCTTAATTTAGTTGCAGTAGAACTGAGTAAGGCTTGAATATTTGTAAAAGTACGTTCGGTCGCTTGCTGCATACTGATGTGTGTGATACCTAAAGTAGAGGAAATCACAAAACCAGCAATCATATATTGCACTATATGTTGTAAAGAAAAATAAACGGGGGAAATTTTTTGTGTAATAGTCTGCCAAGGAATATAACTCATCATTAAACCCGCAATTCCAGCATTTAAAATGCCGTTAATGGGAGCTTTAACCATAATTAAAATAACTTGTTCTGATGAGAGTAAATTAAAACCTGAATAAGTAAGCCAGATTAAAGGTGTTGCTAAAATTCCCCAGTAAATCAACATAGCAACGAGTAGATTATCACTATAATGCCGCCACAAAACACTGACAACCACGGCTTCTAGCGTTAGCCAAATAACACCAAAAGGATGATGCCATAAAAATAAAGTGGCTAAGCTGCTGATAAATGCGGTAAAAATTGCAGCCGATGCGCCAAACAAGTACAGTACAAGAAAAACCGCAATACTGCCAAAAATAAAATCCACGCCAAAAAATAGATGGATGGGGAAGCTATTACCAAGGACGGCAAGGCAGGTTAATCCAATGAATAACAGAATGTCTGATACTTTCATCGATAGGGTCATCTTATGCTGGATTATGCGCGATAATGCTTAAAGAGGCGTGATAGTTGTTATATCACTTAATAATTAAGTCCGATTTATGTATTTAGGCATTATGCAGTTCACTTTTTATCTCGTTTTTTATCTCGTTAGCTCGTTCCCACGCGCCTGCTTCACTGCCATTAAGTTAAGCACAAATGTAAAGTGGAATAGGCGCAAGCCGTATTCCACCCTTTGGTTTATCCTCTGTTTTACTCAACGTTGGCGGAACTTCATGGTGGAATACGCTTTGCTATTCCACCCTACAAACTCCTTAACTTAACGGCAATGACGCGGGAGCGTGGGAACGAGAGAATTGTGCGAATTGTGGTTCAGATAAAAGTGAACGGCGTAACTCCTACATAATAAATATTTTTTGGCACTTTATGATTTTTGCATTATAAAGCAATTGTCATTCCGTCGTAAGCAACTTCTATTGCGTGTTGATTGAGCTCTAAACGCTCTGGAGAATCTTCACGCAAAATGGGATTGGTGTTATTGATGTGAATTAAAATTTTGCGCGGTTTAACAAAGCTTTGTAAAAAAGCAATCATGCCTTCTTCTCCTGATTGGGGTAAATGCCCTAATTCGCGTCCGCGTTTGTGACTAACACCGACAACTTCCATTTCATCATCGCGCCAAAAAGTGCCATCTACTAGCACACAATCCGCCGCTGCGAAAATAGGCGGTAAGTGCGGTTCAATTTGTCCTAAACCGGGTGCATAAAAGACAGTTTTTTGACTGCGTAAATCTTTAATAATCATGCCAATATTGTCGCCTACGCTTGGATTATCGCGGTGCGGTGAATAAGGCGGTGCTTTACTAATGAGCGGAATAGCGGTCAATTCTAAGTCGGGCAATGCAGGAATGTTAAACGCTGTACCATCAAGGGGAATAGGATGATAAATCAGTCCGCCATTCCAAGCTTTGAGCATGTTAAATAGGGGGAAACCGCTGGTTAAATCTTGGTGTACGCTCTCAGTGCAATATACAGGTAAAGGACACCCTTCGCGTAACATCAATAAACCTGTGGTATGGTCTATCTGGCTATCAATCAAGACGGCTGCCACAATTCCAGTATCCCGCAAGGCGCGTTGCGGTTGTAGGGCAGGAAAAAGCGCGATTTGTCGTAATAAATCGGGGGAGGCATTGAATAAAATCCAATGTTCGCCCGCGTCATCGCTGATAGCAATTGAGGATTGTGTTCGTGCTTTAGCTTGAATTGTACCCATGCGTAAGCCGTGACAATTTTCACAATTACAATTCCATTGGGGAAATCCGCCCCCAGCAGCTGAACCTAAAATCTGAATGCGCATAATGATGGTTTATAAAAAGTAAATTTTTAGAAAAGGGATTGGTTAACTGAATAAAATTAATGAAAATTGCTTAATCTTGGCATTTACCTTGCGTTAAATGGCAAAGGATTCTTAAGATGTGAAATATTTTTTTGTTAAAACATTTCTACTTATATCTACAATTTAAATGATGTTTTTCGCTATATTACACATTTTATAGTAACATGCAGTGATTCAAATTCTTGATGGTTGTCGTTTTATCAAAATGATTATTTTCTTAAAATCATTCGTTATGCTCGTTTTGTGCATTGCGTTTGTGGGGTGTCAGCCTGTGCCCCCAAAACAGCCGATTGCGCAAGATAAAATTGAAAAGACTTTGCAAGAAAGTTTAACACAGCAGTTAACTGTTCCTGTAAAATCCCCACCGCCTTTGCCGCCGCGAATGAGTTTGCCTGAAACACGTTTTGAGGTGAATGTTAATCAAGTCCCCGCACGGGCTTTTTTCTTAAGTTTGGTAGAAAGCACTCCTTATAATGTTTTAGTGCATCCTGAGGTTTCAGGTAATGTGTCATTACGTTTAAAAAATGTCAATTTATCACAAGTATTAAATGCGCTACGCGAATTATATGGCTATGATTATGACATCACAGACGCTGCAATTCATATTTTGCCCGCAAAAATGCGGACAAAATTATTTGAAGTTGATTATCTTAACATTAGTCGTACGGGTTTTTCGCAAACTTTTGTCAATAACGGACAACCTTCTCAGCAGGAAACAACTGAAAATACGACAAATAATCGTAACACTTTCACAGCCGCTACCCCCGTAGGCTCTAATATTGGCACAACGCAACCGCCTTCTAGTTTTTGGGAAGAGTTAACGGCTTCTATTCAAGCCCTTGTGGGAACAGAGTCGGGACGAAATGTTATCGTAAATCGTCAAGCAGGGACTGTGCTGGTCAAAGCCATGCCGCATGAATTGAATGAAGTGGCTAAATTTTTACGCGACACGCAAAACGTTGTGCAACGCCAAGTCATTATTGAAGCGAAAATTTTAGAAGTACGTTTAAATGATGGCTTTCAAGCGGGAATTAATTGGGCGTTATTGTCTAATAAAGCCAATCATGGGCTTTTACTTGGACAGCAAGGCGGCAATTCGCGTTTAGAAACGCCTGCAAAATTAACTGATTTGCTGGACTCACAAGGGCAATTTGCACCTTTTAACAATGGTTTAGATGACAATCCCTTTGGCGGTATTTTTTCAGGGTTGCTGTATATCAACAATTTTGCAGCTTTCATTGAATTACTAGATTCACAAGGCACTGTACAAGTGTTATCTAGTCCGCGTATCTCAACTTTAAATAATCAAAAAGCAGTCATTAAAGTCGGACAAGACCAATATTTTGTCACTGAAGTGAAGGAAAATAGCCCTCTTCTGGTAGGCTCACAATATTTAAGTACGAATCCAACCGTGCAATTTACGCCCTTTTTCTCGGGGATTGCTTTAGATGTAACGCCACAAATCAGTGCTAATGGTGAAGTGCTTTTACATATTCATCCTACTGTTAGTGAAGTTTCTGACCAACAAAAGAATTTAATTGTGTATGACCGCCGTTTAAATATTCCACTGGCAAATAGCAGCATTCGCGAATCGGACAGTATTATCCGCGCCCAAAATGGGCAGATTGTGGTGATTGGTGGTTTAATGCAAACGCAAACCCAAGAAAGCCTTGAAGCAACGCCAGGGCTTGGGGATATTCCGTTTATGGGCAGTTTGTTTAGACATTCACAACAAGCGGCGGTTAAAAGTGAATTGGTTATTTTATTGCGCCCTATTGTCGTGAATAGCACCCAACAATGGAATGATGCGCTGGCGGCTTCTGCTGCCAATTTTGCAGAATTAAGACGCGGTTTTCATCAGGGTAGTAAAGTAGAAATTTTCGGTAACTTGGGTGAAATCAAAAGCAAAGTAACGCCTGCGGAGAATGCCGCCGATACAAGCGCGAAGGCTACTCCCCCGTGAAGAAATAAAAAACTTTAAAACCGCATAAAAGATGATAAATTAATTATATTTTAATGTACTTAGAAATTACGCCATTTGGATAAAAAGCGAGCGTGGATATTGTAGGGTGGAATAGCAAAGCGTATTCCACCATGAAACGCCACAAAGTCAAAAA
>CAZKST010000022.1:0-1486 GCA_964555395.1 uncultured Thiotrichaceae bacterium
CTGTTACGACACTGGCAATAGCTGAAGCTATTGCACTCCAAATAATGCGTTAGCAACATTTAAATTGCTGCATAATAATAGGGCGATAAACTTCACCTATTTTTTGTGCAACACGCTCAATTTTAAATACCTGCTCAAAACGCTGTTGCCCTGCCTTACCTAACTGCTGACAAAGATTAGGATTTTGCTGCAATCGCTGCAAAGCCGAGGCAAGCGCATCATCATCATGCGGCGGACATAAAATCCCCGTCCCAGCTTGCACAATCCACGTCACGCCCGCACCCTCAATCTGACTCGCCACCACAGGTTTGCTATAACGCATTGCCTCAATTAACACCATGCCGAAAGCCTCAGTACGCTCCAAAGAAGGCAAACAAAAACAATCACAACTGGCTAATAAACCTTGAATTTGCTCATCAGAACAATAACCTAACAATTGTACATGCTGCGTTAAATTTAATTCTGCAATCAACGCCGACAACTTCGCTTTTTGCTCCCCTTGCCCCGCAATTAAAACTTGCACAGGCACGCCGCGCTTAACCAACGTCGCCGCCGCATGAATTAAAACCTCATGCCCTTTGTAATAAGTCAATCGCCCAATCGTTAAAATTTTAAACGGTGCTGCTTGCTTTGCCGTCCAATGTCCCTGCGCCCATTGCAACGCGACCGAAGAAGGTTCGGGCAAGCGTTGCGCCGCAATGCCCAAAGGCACAACATGCGTTTTTGCCTGATGCGCCCGCAAGGGCAAACTACTTTCCAAATACGGCGGCGAAGTGGCAATAATTGCCGCTGCACGTTTTAACAACGCTTGCTCAAATGGACGATACAAGTGGTAAGCCACCGATAAACGCTTGTCAATATTAGAAATAACATCCGCGTGCCAATGCACCACCCAAGGCAATCGCCGCGCCGCAGGTAAACTTAACGCCCAAAAAGCGGAAGTATTAGGCAAATGCAAATGCAAAAGCTGTGGGCGCATTTGTTCAATTAAATGATTGAGCCAAAAAGGAAATTGTGGACTCAGCGGCGCGTATAACAAACGCCCATAACAAGGGGCACGATAAATGGCTTGCTCTTGAACCAGCTCAGCAGGATTGGGATTTAAACGATGGGAAGCGGTTTTGATGTGATGATGCACTAAAGCGGCGACTTGCCAACCATATAATTGTTGTGCTGGCATTAAATCCGCAAGGAAAAATTCAATTCCACCAGGAAAAGGCGGAAAAAATTTACCAATATGTAAAGCATGAATCATAAATGAATAAAACTCAGTTTGAAAGAAATTCTTTCAAATCTAATTCAATTCATTTAATTTTGCAATCACTTCATTTAGTGAAATCCAAACAACGATATCATCAAATTGCTCATCACGATTCGTTGAATCATTATATTCAAGTTGATTAAAAGAAAAAGTGTCATTTCCCGTTGAGTTTATTTTTAAATAATAACTTTCTCCAGAAGTGCCTGTGACTCTTCCTTGTGCATT
>CAZKST010000022.1:1586-21275 GCA_964555395.1 uncultured Thiotrichaceae bacterium
CACCTGATGGACAAGGAAAACGATGATTTGCTAAGAAATAATTTAACAAAGCTTGTTTAATTGTTTGCAATTCTTGTTTAGTCGCATTTTCTTGTTCTATCTCTTTTTGCTTAGCAAAAGGAATAAGTGCACCACTCACAAGTAGTGAAATAATGACTAATACAATGGTTAATTCAACTAAATTGAATCCCATTTGAAAATAAAAAGAATTTCTAATAATTATCATAAGACTCAATTAAACGACTGGCTAAAATAGATGTAGGTATCCAAATCATCAAATCATCATAATAATTTGTAGAATCACTATCATTATAATCGGCATAAACAAAATATTTATTAATATCAGGGCTACTACTTTCTAAATTTAAATTATTTTTTTCTTTATTTGAAGTTACGGCTGTTCCATTTTTTCCCAGCGAAAAAATAATAACAGGTGTATAAGCTAATATATTACTTTTAGTTGTACAAGTTTCTACGTTATTGCAAATGATTAAATAAGATTTGCTTAAATCCGAAACAGAATAACTGCTATTTGTTGAATCAGGTAATAATTTATTTAAAGTACAATTTGTATCGCCTAGCCCTTTCTTAGAACCATACTGATTATTTGCAATAAAATCCCATTCTTTAGTGTTATTAGAACCATCACAAAAGCTACCATCATAACAATAGCAACCATTCGTAATTGCATAACGAAAAGGATTGCCCCAACCATCCACTAATACTCCATCGCGATTTGTACCATACAAACCTAAAGTTTGAGCAGGCAAATAGCCATAGTGTTTAATGCAACGTGTTGGATTAGCTGTATCATTTGCATATTCTATTGAACTTGTTTCTAAAGTTGCTGGGCAAGGTAAACGTCCATTAACTAATAAAAAACCTAAAACAGCATCTTTAATCATTTCTAACTGTACTTGGGTTTCTTTACGACGTTTATCTTCCATTTGCTTAGACATCGGCATTAATAATTTGCTAAATAAAAAGCCAATGACAATTAAAACAATCGTCATTTCTAACAATGAAAAACCTTTTAAGGCGCAATAGCGCATGAATCCGCCTGTAACGTTGAAGAAACAATTTTTATTTTGCATACAATGTCATTCGCGCCTGTTGCTTTTATAATTTTTTTTGTTGTATCAAAATCTGAATTAATTTCTAAATAATTTGAAGAAGTTTGTTTTGCACTTAAACTGCTTCTCGTTTGTGCTGGGGTTGTTAAAGGAGAACCTGCAAAAAACAACATCGCGGGATAAAAGACAGTTGTATCAGTACCATAGTTATAACAGCTTCCTGCCGTGCTACATAAAGTAGAACTCGCTGTAATTGCGTCTCCCGCACTTAAATAGAAAATGTGGTCTTTCCAATCCGCCCAAAAATCTTTTACTGTTTCTTGTGTAGTTGTTGAGCAAGCACTTAAATAACTCGCTGGCAAACGTCCTAAACGCGTTCCACTACTACTGATATATTTAGCATCATTAGTAAAATCATTAATTGCGGAACTATCGACCGCTGCATTTAAAACGCCATTGCTAATAACGCATTGTGTTAATAAATCCATTAATTCGGTTTGACGCGTTTTAGCGTAATACCAATTATTCCATTTTTTAGAATTACTTTTCTTATCACTTTCATGAAAAGCAGTCATTAATTCATTATAAGTAATAACGGCAATTTGGTCATTCACTAAATCGGAAGAATTCAATGCTGTTTGCTTTTTTGCATACTCAATGAAAATGGAATCACTTTTATCTGCTCCATTACCGCCAATAATAGAATTATCAATACCCGTTCCTTTAGGTATATCAGTTGAACTTTTATCTTTATCTAAATATTGTCCAACAGTATAAGTTCCTCCACATTGCTCAACTTTACCTATTTCATTATTTAAAGAAGCACGATTTTGATAACTTAAACTTTTATTGGGTGCAAAAATAACAGCAACGATAGGATTCGTTGGGTCAGAAACTAAAGTTTTATCACCCGTTGCATTTTTAGTATAAATATAAAACATCGCAATATCATTTAAAGCCGTCGTTGCAGCATTAAAACTTGTTTTAAAAGTTTCTAAAGTATCTTTATTCACTAAAGGATAATTAGGCGAATTTTTAAAAATCCCTGAAACCGCATACCATAAACATTCTTGACTAGAATCTCTTAACGGCGGTAAATTTAATTGTCGCCAAGGAAAACGCCCGACTTTATTTACCCCTGTAGCACCACAATTTCCATCTTCAGAACCTTCGGGCGTGCTAGAGGTTGTGTAATCGGGACATGGTAAGCGTGGATACACTACACCCGCATGGTCTTCAGCATAACGCACGGCATAGCCTAATAAAGCTTTTTTCGCCTGCGCTAATACCACCGCATTTTTTTTATCTTGTTGTTGACTGAATTGCGCCCGATTTAAATTATTTAACAACAAAAAGCTTGTACCCATAATAATAATGGTAAGCAAAATAATTAAAGCAAAACCTTGTTGCTGTCTCAAGTACATATTAATGTTTAGTTGTTATCTCATCTTTAGAAATAATTTGATAAGTATCAATAATTTTATTTTCTTTACGCGGTAAAACCGTTTGTCCAGGCTCTAAATAAACTCTACTACTTTCTTTATCTGAATTAATCACAATTGGAATAGATGTTCCTTTACGATTACTTGAATCTACTTTAAAAGTATTATCATAATAATCTAATTGACTCATCACCTGATTAACCCATACCGTTACAAACCCATCACTACGAATAACAATACCATTAAAAGTAATTTTTTCTGGTGCAACAGGCTCAGGTTTTAAAACAGTTTCAATAATTGTTGGTGGCGGCGAGCGTAAATATTTTTCTAATTCAAACCGTTCATTTTGAGTAGTAAATAAACGTTGAAAATCTTGACCTAAAAATTGATTTTCCTCAATTTCTGCATAACAAAAATGGGGAAATAAAAACAACGTATAAAAAAAGAATTGTTTACAATCCATAAAAAAACACTATTTGGCTAATCGCAAAGCAAACCACACCAATTTACAACTTAAATGCAAATTAGGACGTGTTACATCACGGGTGTTAATTTCACTGTTTAAACGTTTTAAAATACATTCTTGAGTCAATAATAGACCACCCGCATTTATTTTTTTAATTTGATTGAGAAGATTTAATGCGTAACCTTCATGCAAAAAATCAGACTCTAACGCATATTGTGCTGTGTAGAGTTGTAAATTATATTTTCGTAAAGTTTCTAAAATAACCGAATACTCACTAAATTCAGGTAGCTCATTAACAAGCGTGGGCGAAGTATTTTTAAGATTATATTTAAATTGCTTATTTTCGCTTAATAATTTTTCTAATTGTGTTTGTATATTTAATACCATTTCTTCTAATTCAATTTGTTGCTCACTTTCAATAGTGTGTTCGTTAGAAAAAAACTTATTATTAACAAGCTCTAAAAATTTAGCATAATCTAAGCTTTTAATTAATTCTAAACGAGTTTGCATTTTTGCATGTTCAGTTTCAATAGCTTTAGCTTGCTCCTTTTGCTGTTCTTTCCATTTTTTTAAAGAACTATTTAATGAATAACTGCCTATAATTGCGAAAATACTCAATAAACTTCCAATAAAAAACCAATTTAAAACAGTTTGAATCGCTTGCCAATCAAAAACCGCAGGTTCAGCTTTTATTGTTTTTTTATGCCCTGTTTTATTTTCTAAAGAAATAGTCATGCTTTATTTCCTCGTTTCCAGCGGTGAAAACGGGCAAGTGCGTTTAAAATTGCAGTAGGCTGATGACTTTTTTTCCATGCACCCGCCGCTAATTTATTAGCTTCTGAGTAACTTGGATAAATATGAATTGTACTCAGTATTTTGTTTAAACCAATTCCTTGCTTCATTGCTAGTGTAAATTCAATCAATATTTCTGAAGCTAATGTTCCAATAATGGTTACGCCTAGAATTTTATCTGAATGCGGTTTAGTTAAAATCTTAATTCGTCCTTGACGTGTATCTTCAATAATGGCTCTATTTAAATCTTTAAAAGAATAATAAGTAACGGTATAAGGTATTTTTTGTGCTTGTGCTTGTTGTTCTGTTAAACCTAAACAAGCAATTTCAGGGTCGGTAAAAATTGCAAAAGGAATTTGATGATAGTGAATTGCAAATTTCTTTAAATCACCAAATAAACTATTAATCGCCGCAAACCATGCTTGATAAGAAGCAATATGGGTAAATTGATAAGTGCTACTAATATCGCCGCAGACATAAATATTAGGAAAATTGGTTTGCATAAATTGATTGGCAGCAACTTGTTTTTCTTCAGTTAATTGAATACCTAATTGCTCTAAACCTAAATTTTCTATATTAGCAGTTTTACCTAATGCTAATAAAACAACATCAAAAGCAATTTCTAAAGTTTTTCCTTCACTTTCTCCTTTAAAAATTTGTTGCTCTGCGTGTCGCTCAAAAATCGGTTTTTGACAATTAAAATAACAGCGAATATTTTCTTGTTGAAATTGTTGTTTTAATTGCTCAGTAATATCGCTATCTAAACGTGGCAATAAAGATTCATGTTTGTGTACTAATGTTACTTGGCTTCCCAAACGGGCGAAAGCTTGTGCTAATTCACAGCCAATTGCGCCGCCGCCGAGTACCAATAAACGCGGTGGCAGCGTTTTTAATGCCCATAAAGTGTCTGAAGTCACATAATTAACGTTTTCTAGTCCTTGAATAGCGGGAATTCTGGGACGTGCGCCTGTCGCTAGAATGATTTTAGGCGCACTAAAAACTTGCGAATCCACCGCGACTTGATAAGGATTCAGCAATTTTGCTTGCCCTTGCAAACATTCTACACCTAGTTCCTGATAGCGTTCTGGCGAGTCATGCGGTTCAATGGTGTGAATAGTATGCTGAATACGCTCCATAATGGCGGGAAAATCTATTTCTAACTGACTTTTTACGCCAAATTTCTGCATTATTTGGCTTTGATGAATAAATTTTGTGATATTTAGCAGGGTTTTGGAGGGAATACAGCCCGTATATAAGCATTCACCGCCCATTTTATGTTTTTCAATCAGTAATACTTTAGCTTTTAAAGCAGCAGCTAAATAAGCCGCAATGAGTCCCGCCGCCCCTGCACCGATAATAATAACATTATGTGAAAATTGCTCAGGTTTCTTAAAGTTTTGGTAAAGTTTGTAATGTTGAATGTAAGTAAGAATTTTCTTTGTAATTAATGGAAAAATGCCAATTAAAGTAAAAGAAATAATTAAAGCAGGTGATAAAATTGCTTTGGTGCTACTTAATTGCGCAAGTTGTGTTCCAGCATTCACATAAACAATTGTCCCTGCTAACATGCCGATTTGACTAACCCAGTAGAAAGTCCAAGTTTTGATTTGGGTGAGTCCCATAAGCAAATTAATTACAAAGAAGGGAAAAGCAGGTACTAGACGTAAAGTAAATAGATAAAAAGCTCCTTCTTTTTGTATGCCGCAATTAATATTTTCACTGATTTTGTAAAAACGTTGCTCAATAACGTCGCGTAATAAAAAACGAGCCGTTAGAAAAGCGAAGGTTGCACCAATGGTAGAAGCAAAAGAAACTAATAGCGTTCCCCATAATAAACCAAATAATGCGCCCCCTACTAATGATAGTAAAGCTGCTCCAGGAAAAGATAATGCGGTGACAATTACATAAACACTAAAAAATAAACTGGCAGAACCAAAAGGATAATCTTTAACAAATTCGGTAAGCAATGTGTGTTGAGATTTGAAATACTCTAAAGTTAAGTAATGAGTAAATTCAAAATAGAAAAAAATACTGCTTAAAATAATCAATAATCCAAAAATAGTGAGTTTTAATCCGTAATGCTTATTCATATTAAATCCTTTATGAATTTGGATTATTGAGTAAGCAAGTATTTTTATTTACTTGCTTAAAGCTATTTGAGTGACTGATAAAAATAGAATGGGCTGACGTACAGTAAGGGCAAATGATTATTTGCCCTTACTCATTATAGTTTTTTTGTTCAGATTTTGTGGAACTTCATGGTGGAATACGCTTCGCTATTCCACCCTACAAATACGTTTTGCTTAACTATTTCTTTCGGCGGCAAGCGTTTCTTCAACTACTTGCTGAATTTCTAAATCACGTTGCCTTTCATTGCGTAACGTCCACCAGCCTACAAAGAAAGTAATTAAACTTACAAATACAATAATAATGGTTGCAAGTGCATTAATTTTAGGACTAACGCCTAAGCGTACACTAGAATAAATCACCATTGGTAAAGTAGTTGAGCCGGGACCTGAAACAAAGCTTGCAATCACTAAATCGTCTAAAGAAAGGGTGAATGCTAATAACCAGCCTGATACTAAAGCGGGTGAAATAATGGGTAAAGTAATATCAAAGAAAACTTTAATTGGTGTTGCGCCTAAATCTAATGCAGCTTCTTCTAAAGAATCATCTAATTCTCTTAAGCGAGAGCTTATGACAACAGTAACAAATGCCATAGTTAAAGTAACATGTGCAATCCAAATCGTTAAAAAGCCACGCCCTTCGGGAAAACCAATAAATTGCTCTAATGCGACAAACATCAGTAATAAAGAAATACCAGTGATAATTTCAGGCATTACTAAAGGAGCTGTAATCATTGCAGAGAATAATGTTAGTCCGCGAAAATAGCCAAAGCGGGTTAATACTAAACTTGCCATTGTGCCTAAAACCACGGCGGCGGTCGCAGTGCAAAAGGCAACCTTAAAGCTCATCCATGCCGCTTCTAATAATTTTTCATCTTTCCATAGTTCACTGTACCACTGGGTGGAGAAATGTGTCCAAACCGTGGCTAAGCGTGATTCATTAAAAGAATAAATCATCAGAATTAAAATAGGTGTATAAAGAAAGGCGTACCCAATGATTAACCAGATTTTTAAGGAACGGGGAATTGAACCTGAATTCATTATACTTTCTCCGTTTGTTTCATTTGATAACGTTGGAATATCATTAAAGGAAGTAAGAGTAAGAACAAAATCGCCACAGTGACCGCAGAAGCAACAGGCCAATCGCGATTATTAAAGAACTCATCCCATAATACTTTACCAATCATTAAAGTATCTGGTCCCGCTAATAAATCTGGAATCACGAACTCGCCCATCACTGGGATAAAAACTAGCATAGAGCCTGCGATAATGCCGCCCATAGAAAGTGGTAAAGTAATGGTTAAGAAAATTTTCCAAGGACGCGCTCCTAAGTCAGAAGCAGCTTCTAGTAAAGTGGAGTCTAATTTGGTTAAATTGGTATAGAGCGGTAATATCATAAAAGGTAAATACGCGTAAACAATGCCAATATAAACCGCAAATTCGGTGCGAATCATTTGAATCGGTTCACTAATGATGCCAAGCCATAAAAGAAAATTGTTAATAAATCCATTGTTGTTTAATAAACCAATCCACGCATAGACTCTTAAAAGAAATGAAGTCCAAGAAGGAAGAATTATTAACAGTAGTAGGATATTCCGCGTTGCAGGTGAACTGCGCGCAATGGCATAAGCAATAGGATAGCCTATTAATAAGCAAAAGAAAGTAGAAATAATCGCAATCTTTAGTGATTTTAAATAAGCAGTTATGTATAAATCGTCTGTAAATAAGTAAGCATAGTTATTTAAATTCAGCGTGACTTGGATTTTTTCTGCGGTCATGGTTAAAATCGGCTGATAAGGCGGAACAGCCATTGCTGTTTCACTAAAGCTAATTTTAAATACCATTAAGAACGGAATTAAGAAAAATAGTAGCAACCAGAGATAAGGAGTTGCAATAATATAGAAACGCCCTTTTAAAAGCCAGTGTTTAATAAAAGGTAAGAAAGTTTCTTTAAAAAAAGTAAGCAACCAAGTAAGCAAATAGTTTTTCATATTGCTAATACCACGCTACTGAGTGGAAGCCAACTTAAAAATACTTCGTCATCCCATGTTAATTCTTCTTGTTCTTCGTCCATAAAGCGGTATAAATTGGGACGGCTGGCTTGAATCATTTTGCCAGAATGTAAGCAAATATGATAAATGGAGTGACTGCCCATGTAAGCAATTTCTTTAATTTTACCTTGAGTAAAATTGTAATTTTCTTTGGGTTTTACTTTGCTAATGTGCATTTTTTCGGGGCGAATTCCGACCCAAACTTGCATCCCTTTTTTGCCCATTACCGCGTGACTGATAAAAACATGGCTGTCTAATTCAGGGCATTGAATCATGGCATGGGTAGTTTCATCTTCAATAATTGTGCCTTCAAACATGTTGATTGAGCCAATAAATTCAGCAGCAAAACGGCTATTCGGCAATTCATAAATTTCGGTTGGGGTGCCGACTTGTAAAATTCTGCCTCTGTCCATTACGCCTAATCGCCACGCCATGGTCATCGCTTCTTCTTGGTCGTGCGTTACCATGACGCACGTTACGCCAACCCGTTCAATAATTTCAACCACTTCTAATTGCATTTGGGTGCGCAGTTTTTTGTCTAATGCGCCCATCGGTTCATCGAGTAGAAGTAATTTGGGATGTTTAGCTAAACTGCGGGCGAGGGCGACCCGTTGTTTTTGTCCGCCTGAGAGTTGATGCGGTTTGCGTTTGGCGTAGGCTTCCATTTGCACCAAATCTAACATTTCATCAACTCTTTGTTTTATTTCTTCTTTAGGTAATTTATCTTGTTTCAAACCGTAGGCAATATTTTGTTCAACGCTCATGTGCGGAAATAGGGCATAAGATTGAAACATCATGTTAATCGGGCGCAAATAGGGGGGAATGTCTGTCATATCTTGCCCATCAATGATAATTTTGCCTTCAGTGGCGGTTTCAAAACCCGCTAACATGCGCAAAAGGGTGGACTTTCCACACCCTGAGCTGCCTAATAAGGCGAAAATTTCCCCTTTGGCAATATTTAAGTGAACCTCATCAACAGCGATAAATTTATCAAATTTTTTAGATACATTAATAATTTGTACATAGTTTTTATCTGAAGCATTTTGAAATTTTGCTTCAGGGGCTTCGGGATGAAAATCAGTTTTTTCAAGCTGCGATTTGATGATATTAGGCATAGTGACGGAAGAAAGGCGGTAGAAAACGGACAAGGGGCAGTTTAAAAAACCTGTCAGGGATGCCCTGACAGGTTAGCGTGAAATTAACGTCCCGTCTTGAATTGTGTCCACGCACGGGTTAGCACGCGGTCAATTTTGGGCGGTACAATTTCTTGCATAAATAATTTTTTCTTCACTTCTTCTGTGGGATAGACAGAAGGGTTATTGACAATCTCAGGGTTAACGACTGCGGTTGCAGGTTTGTTAGCATTGGCATATTGTACGGTATTACTGATAGCTGCCATTACTTCTGGTTTCATTACAAAGTTTATGAAAGCTAAAGCATTATCAATGTTTTTTGAATCTTTAGGAATTGCCATTACGTCAAACCAAACCAATGTACCCTCTTTGGGTAAAATGTATTGTACTTCAACGCCTTTGTTAGCTTCTTTAGCGCGGGCGGCGGCTTGTAAAATATCACCAGAGAAACCTACAGCAAAACAAATATTGCCGTTGGCTAAATCATTAATATATTGAGAAGAGTGGAAATAGGTAATGTAAGGGCGAATTTTCATTAATTGCTCTAAGGCAGCTTTGCTGAAATCTTCAGGTTCGCGGCTATTAGGATTTTTACCCATGTAATGTAAAGTGATAGGTACAATTTCAGAGGGAGAATCTAAAATAGCAACACCGCAACTTTTTAATTTAGATAAATTTTCAGGTTTGAAGAATAAATCCCAACTGTCTAAAGCGACATTTTCACCTAAAGCAGCTTTTACTTTTTTGACGTTAATTCCAATACCGTTTGTACCCCATAAATAGGGTACGCCGTGCGCATTATTGGGGTCGACAATTGCTAAGTATTTTAATAGGTCAGTGTCTAAGTTTTTGTAATTCGGTAATTTGCTTAAATCTAATTTGGCAAAAATATCCGCCCGAATTTGACGACCTAAAAAGTTAGTAGTAGGAATAACAATATCAAACCCTGTATTGCCTGCCATCAATTTTGCTTCAAGGGTTTCGTTGCTGTCGTACACGTCATAAACTACTTTGATTCCTGTTTCTTTTTCAAAGTTAGCGATGGTGTCAGGAGCGATATAATCAGTCCAGTTGTAGATATGCAGCTCTTTAGAAGCGGCATAGCTTGACAAACTGCTGCATAAAATTGCCAAAATTGCAAAAAATCGCAAAGGCTGCATGGCATTGTCCTTTATGGTAAGTTAAAAAATAAAAATGAATATGTGTTATTGCGCATACGTTTTTTAGACAAGGTAAGGATGCGCAATTTAACCTAAACAAACAGCTTATAACTTACTGTTAAATATAAGATTAATAGAGCTGACAGGCAGGCATTTCTAACACACGCACATAGTTTACTATAAAACTGCTCATTTCACCCCCTAGTCTTGCAGAGCAACGTTTAGTTAACCATGTTGTCGCCGATAAGTAGCGCAATGGTAAGGTATTTAGTTGATTGCTAAAATCCATCACGGGCGCGCTTAATGTCACTTCGCCTTCAATACCTTGCTCAGAGCTGGCATTGAAAATATTACTTTCTAATTCAAAAAGATAATCTGCATTAAGATGAATATTGCCGCCATTACCACCGACGGCATTCGCCAGTAAACGGCTATTTGAAAGTACCGCAAAATTGGGATGATTAATTGTTAAATTCCCGCCATTATTAGCAATTTGCAGACCACGCGCCTCAGTGCTGAGTACGCTATCAAAACTATATAGCCCGTCTTCAATATTGAGTTGAATCTCGCCACCGCGTGCATTTAATGCTAAGGCAAAAATAGCAGATTGATTACTTAACCATAAATGCTGAGTTTGAATCGCAACCATGCCCGCGTTGCCACGCCCGACGCTGCTGACGTTGATAGTTGAACCATCGCGTAAAAAAATATCATCGGATGTAAAACGAATATCGCCGCCGCGTCCGTTAGCACTGACACTGAGTGCAATAATACTGCTTTGTCCTGATAATTCAACTTGTTGGGCGTTAATATTAATATTACCGCCATTGCCACTTAACGCGCCTAAAATTCCCGCGCCAGTTTGAATGCTGCTAGCAGTTGTTAAACTTAACTTAGGCGTTTGCAAATGAATGTTGCCGCCATTGCCTAAAGCACTTTGTCTATTGCTGCCTGCATCGCTAGCGATACGGCTGTAATTCGCTAAACTGATGGAATCTAACGCTGTGATATGAATATCGCCGCCATCACTTAAACCAATGGTACTACTGTTTAACACGCTGGCTTTATCAAGTTGCACTTGACGGGCTTCTATACGAATTTCTGCTTGCGTATCATTACGTTGAACCGCATTTGTCAGCGAGTTAATGCTGGCTTGGGATAATAAAAGCTGTCCCGCTTGAATAAAAATTCGTCCGCCTTCGTTACCGCTGCTGTCCAAATTGCCTAAAGTGCGATTATTCAATTGCGGACGCGCCACGCCGATTTGCTGTTCAATACTAATTGCGCCGTTTAAAAAATGATTGGGGGTCTCTAAATCAGCTATAACTGTGTTTAAAAGCGGTAAATTTACTGCATGTTGCGGCGAAGCCTCACCGACAGCGGCTAAATGCAAATAACCATCGGGCACACTGATACTACTATTGAATAATTTCAAATTTGATGCAGACAAAGAAAAACTTTGCCCCGTTGCTAGTTGTAAATTGCTGGCGTGTAACTGAATTTCGGCAGTGGTTAAAAAGCCAAAAGCGTGCGGCGCGGCGGTGGTTAACAATGCGGAATTGGGCGTATTATCAACGCTAAATACTTGTCCATCCTCAAAAATTAAACGCGAGGCGGTAGAAAACCAACTATTGCCCGCAATATTGAGTTGCGCAGATTGTTTAAACACAATGCCATTGGGATTAAAAAAATAAAAATCCGCACTAGAAGGACTGTTTAACGTCCCTGCAAAAACTGAGCTTTGATTGCCCGTAACACGACTAATAATACGGCTGATTGAATTATTCGCGTCATTCGTGAAAGTGACGTTATAGCCTTCAGGAATGGAAAATTCGCTAAAACTGTGAA
Organism: uncultured Thiotrichaceae bacterium; assembly: GCA_964555395.1. Classification (GTDB taxonomy): domain Bacteria; phylum Pseudomonadota; class Gammaproteobacteria; order Beggiatoales; family Beggiatoaceae; genus CAZKST01. The sequence goes on from CAZKST010000022.1 coordinate 13,678, forward strand.
ATAAATTCGCACCTTGTTGCAGCCCATGCGCGGGTGTGATTTGCAAATTAGTGCTTAAATTTAAAGGGGTTTGGCTAAATTGATTGTCTAAACGAATTTGAGCAAGGCTATTGGGCGCAATTCCAAACAAAAGCATCATGCACAACTGCGCTAACAGAATAAAACAAGAATTTGAAGCAAAATGCAAAAAACGAAATAGGTGCATGAGTGAAAGTCCGAAGAAAAGTGACGCAGTTTTTCCAAGAAAGACGCAACAGTGCTTACAAACTTTCACTATCGTTGTCAAGCTTCTTCGCTTTTACTTATTTAGAAGTTACACGATTGAATGAAAGAAAGTTGTAGGATGGGTTGACAGGCAATAGGAAGTTTATCAAGACTGTTTATCGGTACTTTCTCATATAATAGATTGAATTTAAATAAATTACCCTGCGCACTTAAACTACCAACGATGGGCTTCCTATCGTCAGCCCATCCTGCTTTTATTTAAACTACGTCACTTTTAAACCTATTACGGAATTATTATGTTATCGCGTCGTCAATTTTTACAATTTGGACTTTATGGGGCAGCATTCGGAGTAAGTGGAATCAGCTATAGTTATTTTATTGAAGCACGTTGGCTAAAAATAACAGAACATTATGTAAACATAGACAGTGCATTAATTCATCCTATTACTTTGTTACATTTGTCTGATTTTCATGCTTCTCCTGCTGTCCCTTTGGATTTTATTGAGGAAGCCTGTCGTTTAGTAACAACAATTAAAGCGGATTGTATTTGTTTAACTGGGGATTATTTAACTAAAACTTTAACAGAACCTGAGATAATCCGTTACAGTCAAATTTTGCAAATTTTAACCCGCCACGCGCCTACTTTTGCTTGTTTAGGCAATCATGACGGCGGCGAATGGGCAATAAAGCATCATGGTTATAGTGATATAAAGGTGATTCGTCAAATTTTGCAAAACGCAGGCGTACATTTGTTACATAACGATAGTACGTTGTTTGATATTGCTCAGCAAACAATAAAATTTATAGGGGTGGGCGATTCATGGACAAAAGAATATGACCCGCAAGCTGCTTTTTCAAAATTGGCACATATCAATGCGCCTACAATTTTGCTGTCGCATAATCCTGATACAAAAGCTAATTTGATTAATTATAAATGGGATTTATTATTGTGTGGACATACACATGGTGGGCAATTTGTCATACCGTTTACTAATTTTGCCCCTTTTGCCCCTGTCAAAGATAAAAAATATCTTTCTGGATTATTTTCTTTAGAGAAACGCTATTTGCACATCACTACAGGTATTGGCAATTTACACGGTTTACGCTTTAACTGTCGTCCAGAAATTGGCGTTTTACATTTAAATCCTGTGAATAGTGATAAAACAACTTAGGCATTATGCGGTTGAAAATACGGTTGATTTGTGGAAATTAAATGAATTATGCGAATTAAGGTTCAGATAAAAGCGGTTAAGGTAAAAATCGGGGAACTTTTGCTTGTAATAATTTAACCAGCATTTTATCCATGTAAGCATATTTATCTGGAATATTTAAGCAAACCACTTTTTTATTGGCAAGATATGCTCTAAAGCGATTAGATAGCTTTTCTTTGTGTTTACGCTCCATCACAAAAACAATATCTGCCCATTCTAACAACTCAGAGGTTAAAGGTGTTTCTGAGTCTGGATTTAATCCCGCAGATAAACATTCTAAACCTGTCCATTCGGAAAAAACCTGTTCAGCAGTTGGACTGCGCCATTTATTTCGGCTACAAAGAAAAAGCACTTTAACGGTCATGATTTGCAATAGAAGGGTGGGGATAAAGAACAGATAAAAAGCGTTGCTAAATTAATCTTAATCATAGCAGAATAAAAGGCTCTCAAGTATTCCCCTGAGAACCTTTATTTTTAGTTAGTTTTCAAATCCTAAACGAATAAAAAATGTCCGTCCCGCCGTTTCATAATAACGCACTTCTTCGTAATCACGATTAAAGACATTATCAATAGAAACAGAAGCTTTCCAATTTTTATTAATTTGTCGCTCACTGCGCAAATTAAGCAAAGTATAGCCCCCTAAACGGCGCGTATTGGCAACATCATCAAAACGGTGCGATTGTCCGACCACTTCGGTGATTAACTTATCTTGTTTTAATTGATGGGCTAACATCAATTTATAGCTGAAAGCGGCGCGACGGGGCAATTTTTTATCCGTTTTGCTGTCTTTAGCATCTAAAGCGGTGAGTTGGCTGTTAAATTCCCAGCCTTTGCGTTGCCAGTTAAACGTTAATTCCGCGCCTAAAATTTCGGCTTCATTAATATTGACGGGCGCAAAATTGCCGCTTGCCGCATCGTATGCCGTTGCAATGAGCTGGTCTGTCGTAGTGCGGAATAAGTTAAATGTCCATTGTGAATATTGATTTGCAGACCCTAAACCCAGCTCTAAACTTTTCGCTTCTTCTGGATTTAAATCGGGATTACCAAAATCAGGATAATATAACTCATTAAAAGAAGGGGCTTTAAACGCTGTACCGTAGCCAATGAAAGTGCGTAAATCGTCGCGATTATTGATGGCGAAAGTATAGCCCAGCGTCACATTGCCCGTGATTTTATCACCAAATTGTTGATTATCATCGTAGCGAACACTGGCTTGTGCGTCGAATGCTTGATAATTGCCTTGATATTGGGCAAAAACGCCGTGATTATCCCGTTTAGATTCATCAAACGTTAAACTGCTGTCCACTTTATCGCGCAAATAGTCATAACCTAGCGTCATGCTATGCTGGGCTGAAAATTGATAAGTGCTTAATAATGAGCCATTTAAACGCCGTGTATCATAGCGACTGCCGCCATAATCGCCGCCAAAATTATCATTTTCGTCGCGACTTTCACCAAAACTCGCGTTAAATGACCATGCGGGACTGATTTGCCAATGTCCATTTAAACCCAGCACTTGCTGCACAAAATCGACTTGATTATTAAACGGTAAACCATCGTAATCCGTTGTGCCAAAACTACGCAATGCAAAGGCTTGTATATTAAAAGTCTTGCTGAATTGATGGGAAAAATTTAATGAAAAGGCGGTATGTTTATAACCATCTTCATCAGGTTCATCCGTAAAACAGCCGCCCATGCCACCATTAGCAGGGTCACAGGCGTTAAAACCATCAGAGCGTAAATGCTCGGCAGCAATGCTATAACGGCTTGTTTCAGTTTGTTGACTTGCCGCGCCATTAACTTGGTAAGTTTGATGACTACCAACACCGACATCTATAGCGGTATGTACTGCGTTTTTATCCTTATCATTGCCCGCCGTGCGACGGGTGAAAATCTGAATAACGCCGCCCATCGCTTCAGAACCGTATAAACTGGAGCGCGTGCCGCGTACAATTTCAATGCGTTCGATTTGTGAAACGGGAATTTGATTGAAAGCAAAAGTGCCCGCTGTGGCAGAGCCGACTTTTACACCGTCAATTAACACTAACACATGGTCAGATTCCATGCCACGCATAAAAACCGACGTAGGTTGTCCAATGCCGCCGCTGCTCGCCGTTTGTACACCTGCAACCCCGCGCAAAACTTCCGTTAAAGTCGTTGCTTGACTTTGCTCTAAAGTGGCGCGGTCAATCACAGTGACAGAAGCTAATGTATCGTTGACTGTTTGCGCGGTGCGCGTAGGGGTAATAACGATTTCTAAAGGATTTTGTTCATCGGCATTGGCAAATAAAGGGAAACATGCCAGACCAATAACATAAGATAACAATTTGATTTTCATAAAAAGAGACACTTCCTTTTGTATTTATCATCAGTAGCTAAAAAAGAAGCGTTCCAGAGAGAATTAAGACAGACAGGTAAATCGTGTTAAAATACATTAGACCTTAGGAATAAAAAACCGACGTTGCCTAATGACACAGCCTGATATCTTGTTGCCCTCCGCAACACGACATACTGCTTTTAATAAGTCGGTCTCCAGACTCTTAAGGTGAAGGTTAAGTTATATACTTAACATTCGTTTCATTCCCCTTCCCATCACAAGGTGACAGTGGTTTTTGATGAATGAAATACACTTAATTACTGTTGCGGGGGCAGTGTTGGCTTTGCACCAAGCTTCCCGTGAAATGTCAAATGATGGCTTTAAACAACCAGTTGCACTTCATACTTATTAAAAACCTTTGATATTTCAATTAAGATAGAACTATCAAAGAACCCGTGATTAGATAAAATAAATTTTCTTATGTCAATTTTTTTCCTTAAAATTAATTTTACGCTGTGGCGAATTGGCACGGGAATTTTTTTATTTTGCCAACTATTCTCTTGTTTAGCGGGAGAGGTTTTTGAACATGCAGCACCGCAACGGATTATTTCACAAACGCTCGCTAGTGATGAAATTTTGCTTGCACTTTGCCCTAAAGCGCGGATTCTTGCCCTCAGCACTTTGGCGCGAGAGGCAAGTTATAGCAACGTTGTAGAACAAAGTCAGACAATTCCGCAAGTCGGACGTGACCCTGAATCTATTGTCAGTTTAAACCCTGATTTAGTGTTCGTGGCGAGTTATAGCCGTGCTGAAGTGGTGAATTTATTGCAAGTGAGTGGTATAAAGTTAGTACGTTTATCCGCTTTTTCACGTTTTGCAGACATTGAACACAATGTTCAATTAATAGGTGATGCTATTCAACGCCCTGACGCAGCCGCGCAGCTAATTCAATCCATGCAACAAGAATTAGCGCAATTGCAAAACCGTATTCCAGCGCAAAATCCACCGCAACGGGTTTTACTCTGGACAGAAGGCTACACAGCGGGTAACAATACCCTATTTAACGATGCCAGCCGCTATGCCCATTTAATCAATTTAGCTGCTGAAAAAGGCATAGATGGACATGTTAAAATCTCAGAAGAAGTGCTATTTAGCTGGCAGCCCGATATTCTCATCAGTGAGGCAAGTCCGCAACAACAACAATTATTAAAAAAGAAATTATTGCAGCATCCGCTAATTCAGCAAACCCCCGCTGGCAAGAAGGAACGCATTATCGTATTAGACCGCCGTTATTCTTCTGCTGCCTCGCAATATTGGGTTCAAGGCGTGCGACAATTAATTGAGGCTGTGTATCTTTCCCACTAGCATTTTCGTCTTGCGCACCTTTGCGCTAATTTTGCAGTTCCCATAGTTTATTGAATTGAAAGACCGACGAAAAACCGCGAAAGCCATAATAATAAGGATTAGAATGATTCATAAACGCTTAATTGACGGAATTAAAAATATTATCCGTCCGCTCATCCGCAAAAATGCTCCACCGACAACAGTTTCCGAACCACTTCCCTCCGTAGGCGTTGGCGAAGAAACTCAATTACAAGCAACTTTAGCCGTAGAAGCTGTTCATCCTGAAGGTGCACTCCCCCCGCGTGAGGTTGTTACACATACTCCCAAACGGATTATTCGCGCCGCGCACAGCGTATCGCGTAATCAAATCAGCAAATCTGCTTTAAAAGTGCTTTACCAATTAAATCAAGCAGGTTATCAAGCCTTTTTAGTCGGCGGTTGCGTACGCGATTTGCTGTTAAAACGCACCCCAAAAGATTTTGATGTTGCAACCAATGCCCGCCCCGAAGAAGTGCAAGCCTTATTTAGAAATTGCCGTTTAATTGGTCGTCGTTTTTTACTCGCCCATGTACATTTTGGACGGGAAAACAGCCGCGAAATTATTGAAGTCGCCACCTTCCGCGCCCGTCACGACAGCGATAACGAAGGCGAAGGTTTAGTGATTAATGGACGCATTGTGCGTGATAACGTCTATGGCACAATTAACGAAGACGCATGGCGGCGGGATTTTACAATCAACGCTTTATATTACGACATCAGCGATTTTTCCCTGCTAGATTACGCCAATGGCATGGCAGACATTCAAGCGGGTATTATTCGCCTGATTGGTGACCCCATTTTACGCTACCAAGAAGACCCCGTGCGCATGTTACGCGCCGCACGGTTTGCGGCAAAACTTGGATTTAGCATAGAACCCCAAACTGCCGCGCCAATTTACCAATTGCGCCATTTATTAGACGGCATTCCCAAAGCCCGTTTGTTTGAAGAAATTCTTAAATTATTCATGACGGGGCACGGCTTGCAATCTTTTGAACAATTGCGGAAATTTGGCTTATTTGCCCAACTTTTCCCGCAAGTGGAAACAGGTTTTAGCGATAAAAGCGCGTTACAAATGGTACGCCAAGCGTTACAAAGCACTGATTTACGCATTGAACGTCAACAATCGGTTAATCCAGCGTTTTTATTAGCCGCGTTATTGTGGCATCCACTGCTCAAATTATTGCCACAATTCCAAAATCAAGGATTAAATGAGCAAGAGGCTCTAGTGCAAGCAGCGCAAAAAGCCTTGAATATACAAACCAAAACAATCGTTATTCCGCGCCGTTTAACCACACAAATGTTAGAAATTTGGTTATTACAACCGCGTTTAATGAAACGTAGTAAAAACCGTCGTCAACGGCAAAGTTTGTTAGAAAATCCGCGTTTTCGCTCAGGGTATGATTTCATTTTCTTGCGGGGACAAGCGGGCGACACAGAAGCGCGTGAAGTTGCTCATTGGTGGTCACAACTCACCAGCCACGATGCACATAGCCGCGACGATGCACTGAATGCACTTGATGAAGCGAGCTCTGACGACGCAGAAGAACACAATGCAGAAGCAGAAGAAGAGTTTTTTATACAACCTTCTGCCCCTGTTGCGCGTGAACAGCAACGCACACGCCGCCCCCGTCGTGGATTTAGACGGCATAAAAATCCACAAAGAATTGATAAAACTCCGCCGATTGAAGAATAATTTTTTCTATAAAGTGTAAAACAGGACACTATTTTTATGTATTTCAGCTTTTTAGTATTACATTCACTGTTACGTTGGTTAGTGATTATTAGCCTGTTTTACACCCTTTTTCGTGCTTATCGCGGCTGGTGGCAAGCTCACGCTTTTACTGCGACAGATGAATTGCTGCGTCGTGTAACGCTGGCAGTGAGTCATACACAAGCCTTAGTCGGCTTAATTTTGTATTTTATCAGTCCTTTAACTGTGCATTTCATGACACATTTTAAAGAAGCGGTTCATGACCGCCAATTGCGTTTTTTTGGAATGGAACATAGTTTTACCATGCTGCTAGCGGTGGTGATAATCACGATTACGGCAATGCGGGTTAAACGTCAAACTGTGGATAAACAAAAGTTTAAAACGCTTGCGATTGGTTTTAGCATAGCAACTTTGTTAATTATTATCGCCATTCCTTGGCAATTTTCCCCGTTAGTCAGTCGTCCTTTGTTTAGATTTTTTGGATTTTAACAATGACAACTTTGGCTTACATTGGTTTGGGGAGTAATTTAGCTAATCCTGAACAACAAATACAACAGGCGTTAATTGCTCTTTCTCGGTTAGAACATTGTCAACTAATTGATTATTCTTCACTTTATTACAGCAAGCCGTTATCAGGAATGCAGCAACCTGATTACGTCAACGCTGTTGCGATTTTACAAACCACACTTGCACCGCAAATTTTGTTAACAGCCTTGCAACAGATTGAAAATCAACAAGGACGCGAGCGACA
>CAZKST010000023.1:0-10351 GCA_964555395.1 uncultured Thiotrichaceae bacterium
GTTTTAAAAATAATAAGAAACATAAGCAATAATAGACTGGCTAAAATTGCAGGGTGTAATTTTAAAGATTGCATAAAACTTCCGTGTGTTATTTTAATTTGTCAAGTTTAGAAATTTGAACAACAAATTCAATTTAACTAAACATTTCGCGTCATATCTACAACCCGCGCAATTTCCTCCAAACTGGTAACACCATCTAAAACACGGCGAATGCCATCTTGAGCAAGCGTTTGAAAACCTGTCCGTGTGGCGTGCTGACGAATATCGTAAGTCGTTGCATGGTGAGCAATTAAGTCTTGTAGAGAATCGTCGACGCGAATAATTTCCATCAAAGCAATACGCCCTTTATAACCCCGCTGTCCACATTGGTCGCAACCAATAGCGCGATAAATAACCACTTCTTGATTGGGTAACAAACTCAGCAAACGGCGGTGTAAATCATTAGGTTTATAAGCCTCTTTACAATAAGGACACAGTTTGCGCACTAAACGCTGTCCAATAATGCCGATAATATTTTCTGCCATAATATCAGCTTTAATGCCGATGTCAGTTAAACGCGGCACCGCGCCAATGGCGGAGTTCGTGTGCAAGGTAGAATAAACTTGGTGTCCCGTCATCGCGGCACGAAATGCCATTTCGGCGGTGTCTTCGTCGCGAATTTCCCCAACCAGAATAATATCAGGGTCTTGCCGCATCATGGAGCGAATCCCCGTAGAAAAATCGAGTTTAACCGCTTCATTCACCGCAGTTTGTCGCACTTGTCCCAGCACATATTCCACAGGGTCTTCTAAGGTCATGATATTGACTGCTTCACTATTGAGATGGTTCAAAATAGAGTAAAGCGTGGTCGTTTTACCGCTCCCCGTCGGGCCCGTGATGAGAATAAGCCCTTCGGGACGGGCAATCATCAAGCGTAGTAAATGCAAATTGTCTTCTGTCAGCCCTAAATTTTCTAACGAAACAATGCCTTTTTGACGGTCTAAAATCCGTAAAACGATATTTTCACCGTACACGGTTGGCTGACAAGACACGCGAAAATCAATTAATCGCCCTGCTAAAGTCAGTGAAATGCGCCCATCTTGCGGAATGCGATTTTCCGCGATGTTCATACTAGCAATGACTTTTAAGCGTACCGCAATTGCTGACCAGTAACTTTGGTGCAAGCTGCGCACTTGTTGCAATACGCCATCAATCCGATAGCGCACACGCAAAAAACCTTTTTCTGGTTCAAAGTGAATATCAGACGCGCCGCGTTTAACCGCATCAGATAGCAACGCATCCACTAAACGAACAAATGGCTGACTATATTCTGCACGATTAGAAGATAAACTTTGATAGTCAACTTCCCCCGTTTCAATTTCATGCAAAATGCCATCAATAGATAAATCATAGCCATAGACATTATCAATCGCGTTGATAATTTCCGCTTCACTGGCTAAAACAGGTTCTACCGTTAATTTTCCACCAAGCGAAGCGACTAGCTGGTCAATCGCTAACACATTGAAAACGTCCGCCATTGCGACGGTTAAAGTGTTATTCGCCTCATCAAAGCTAATAGGCAGCATCGTATGACGGCGGGCTAAAGTTTTAGGGACTAAACGCAAAGTTTCATGGTCAACAATTAAACTAGATAAATCAACGCTGGTTTGTCCTAATGATTGTCCCAAATAATCACGCAAAATTGCTTCAGAAACAAAACCCAGTTCGACTAAAATTTTACCAAGTTGTTTAGTATTTTTCTTTTGTTCAGTTAGCGCGATTTTAAGTTGGTCTTGGCTAATAATGCCTTGTTCTACCAAGGTTTCACCAAAACGCGGATTAGATTTATCAATAGATTGACTCATGAAAACTCATTTTCTAATGCGTGAGTTGTTGAATGCGTTGTTGCACTTGTTGCGGATTAAACCGCGCACGGTTGTTTGGATTTTGCTGCAATAGTTGCAACGCTTGTTGATAATAAGGCAGTGCCGCTGAGGATTGTTTTAAATACTCTAAACTAACCGCTAAGTTATACGCATAATCCGCTTGGGTTTTATCTAGTCGCCACGCATCAAAAAACGCTTGTTGGGCTTGTTGCCAGCGATTTTGTCGAGTGTATAACGTACCCAAGGCATAATACACATACGCAGATGGCGTTGTTTTTAATAAACTTTGCAATTGCGCTTCAGCTCGTTCAGGTGATTGCTGTCCTGTTAAACCGACTAAAGCCGTCATTGCCACGCTATCTTCTGGATAAATCGCTAATATTTTTTGATAATATTGAAAAGCTTGCTGCACTTGTCCGCGCTGTGTGGCAATTGCCGCCAGTCCTAATAAAGCATCTCGATTACTAGGCAATTGCTGTAAAACACTTTGATAATTTTGATACGCTGCTAACTCATCACCCCGTTGAAAAGCGCGGTAAGCAATTTGTAATTGTTCAAACAAACGTTGTTCTTGATTATTGGGCTTAGTCGGGGTTTTAGCAGGATTTTTATTCGTGGGGATTTTAGCCGCTGGCGCAGGTGTGGTCGCCGTTTCATTCATTGCGGAGGTATTTGCTTGTAAGCTTAAATTAGCAACAGGCGTTTTTTTGGCATTGGCAGCAGAAGGCGCAAGCTCTTCAGTCGGTGTGGTCGCCGTATTTTGTTTAAGCGGGGTATTGGTTGCTGCCACTTCATTAGTTTTAGGGGGCGCACTTGTCACTTCTGTGGGCGCGGTGTGGGCTACAACTGTTTCAGCTTGTGGGAGTTTATGCTCCAATGCAGAACGTACCGCAGAACTTAAATCTGTCCAAGTAGTCGTAGTCACTGCTTTTGCATTTTCAGTAGAATTTGTTACAGTCACAGCGGGCGGAGCGGCAACAGTAGCTGATGAAGCAGGGGGAGTCGGAATAAAATGAGTTGCGGGGGGAGTTTGTGTTGCTACAGGTTCGGGGGCAACAACAGCGATTTTGTCGGGCGGAGGAAATAAACTACTAGCGGCAATAAAACCTTGTTTTTCAAGCCAAGTTTCTATCATTTTGCTGTGATTTAACACATAAAAAACGATACTTGCAGTTACCAATAATAACAGTACCAAACTATACAACCGATAATTTGTTGCTTGTGCTTGTTTTTTTAAAACAGTTTTCTGCGGTTGTTCTGTCGCTGCAAACACATTTTGAGCTTTTTGAGCGGTGGGCGGCTCTGTAAATAATCCCCCAAAATCTAAATTTGGTACTTGGGATGGGCTTGCATTTGATTCAAAATTTAAAGACGGCGCGCTTTCAAGTGGCGCAGGATTATCAAATAAATCATTATCCCAATGTAATTCGCTGGACGGCGAGGAGACAGTAGTTTTCTGCTGTTCGTTTTCAGAGGTTATTGACCCCAAATCTGTTTTTTTAAATGACGGCTTATTTTCTTCTAAATGAGTATCTTGCGTTTTATTTGCTACTTCAGAAGCGGCAAGAATACGATTATTATCCAACTCTTCCAAAGCGGGAAATAACGGCATTGCAGGTGCAACGAAAGGACTCTCTATGCTGACCGTTGGCGCAGCAAGCGCGGCGGGGCTTGCCTCAGTATTAACTTGCGTTGCTTGGCTAGAGGTTTCATTTTCTTCTAAAAATGCAAGGCGCGTATCTAACTCATCCCAATTAATAGAGGAGCTGTTTTCTTCACTGTTAATACTGCTCACTAGCGTATCATTTACTTCTTCTTCTAAAACAGGAAATTGGGCGGCTAATTCTTCTTCAAAATTAGTTAATTCAGAAAGGGCTAATTCGGGTTCAGTCAGCGATAAAGCAGCGGTCGGCGTTGTTTCTTCCACTGCTACATCAATGACTTTTTCATTGGCGCGCTGTTTTGCTTCTTCCGCATGTTTTAATGCCTGCATTAATAAGCTCATTGCGCTTGTCTTCCGTCATCTAAAAAATGATGTTCTATTTAAAACCATAAAGATTTTGAATGGTTTGCCCCAATTGATACACAGCCATTGCATAATGTTTACTACGATTATAACGTGTAATTACATAAAAATTATAAAAACCTACCCAATAATCCACGACTTTAGGCGCAGTTTCTAAATCGATTAATAACCCTAACGCAGAATCAGCAGCTTGTCCTTGATAACGAACGCCCGCTTCGCGTAATTCGGCTAAAGAAGCCGTCGGTTCAAACTTTTCGTTTAACAGCGGTTCTGCTTCTATACTAGAAATATTAACGGGTTCTATTACGGGTTGTCCTGCTTGCCAGCCATATTCGCGCAAATAATTGGCAATACTGCCAATGGCATCAACTTCGTTATTCCAAATATCACGATGTCCATCATTATCAAAATCAATAGCATACTTACGGAAACTAGACGGCATAAATTGCGCCCAGCCCATCGCGCCCGCGTATGAACCGCGCACGCTGAGTGGGTCTAATCCCTCTTCTTGACACAGTAGTAAAAAGGCTTCTAATTCTTGCTTGAAAAATTCAGCGCGGCGCGGGTGATAAAAGCCTAAAGTCGCTAAAGCATCCAACACTAAAAAGCTGCCCATTTCGCGCCCATAAATGGTTTCTACCCCTAAAATTCCAATGATAACGGCGGCAGGAACGCCATAGGTTTGTTCTGCGCGGGCTAAATTTTGCGCGTTGCGTTGCCAAAATGCGCTACCACGGTCAGTATGAACATCGGTGATAAAACGGTCACGATATTTATACCAGCCGCTGCGTTTTACGGTTTTGGAAGGAGGCGGTCCCATTAATTTTAAAATATTGGGGCGAATAGTGGCTTTTGATAATAGTTGCATTAAGTTGGCACGGTCAAAACCATGCTGTAATTCCATATTATCAATAAAGTTGGCAACACTTGCTTCTTTAACATCTAAATGCACAGGTTTTTTAGAAGCGGCAAAAGAAACGGTACTACATAAACAACAAAAACAGATAACACAATAATTTAACCAAACTGGCATAATGTATTCACACTCAAGCAAAAATGTTAAAAATCAATTTGTAATAAGTTCCTACAAGATTGTCAACTAAAATCCCCGTAGCTACTCAAATTACGCTGTGAGTAAAACCGCCATCGCAACATCATCCGAGGGAACAATTTCTTGTTGTGCCCACATTTGATTAGCACGCAATAAACGACGTTTTACAAAATCTTCGGTATTTTGTTTAAAACTCAATAATTCTGTTAAAACATCAGATAAACCTAAAGTTGTTTTATGTTGATAATGATAATACTGTTTTACCCCATCTGAAAACAAAGCGAGGCAAGGATAACGCTTACGCTCAAATTGAAAAGCTAAGGGAGTATCAAAGGCAAATTCAGTATTTTGCGGCATTCGCGAATCATGAATGCGTAAAGGAAAACCGTCTAAAGCCGCATATTGGGCACGGTCGCGATTATTGAGCCAATAACTAAGATAAAATGGCGTATTATGAACAAACTCTACATCTATAAAAGCAATTTGTTTATCAGGACTTTGCAGGGCAATGACTCCATCGCCATAAACATAGACTTGAATAATGTCTTCAAAAGCAACAGCAACTAACAAAGTTGCGTCTAAAACTTCTTCACTAACTTGTAAAGTTTGTGCTAATTGGGCGGCATCATTAATCACTGTTTTACCAAAGCTGTGATAATCCAGCAGGGCAGAAATACCATTTTGTAAGGGTAAATCTTTCAGTAATTGTCTTGCCGCTAAACACAATAAACGTGAACCAATATCAGTCCCTTGTGAAGAAGAACAGCCGTCAGACACAATAATAAACGGTACAGGGGTTTGCCCAGCGCAGGTATAATCTTGACAAAATAAATGGGTTTTACCCATCACATAATAATGATCGTAACATAAAGACATAAAAACCCCTTTGGTAAAACATTATCGCAAATGCACTTAGACGTTACACTGTTCAGATAAAAGTAGGATGAGCCGACACAAGGAAACCAATCAACAAGACTAGCGCGCAATGAAACAATACCAACACTGTGAGGTTTATAGTTATTTTTGCTGAGCTAGCATTAAATTACTCTTCTTGTTTTAAAATCAATAAAGTAACATCACGTTGTAATTCATAATTACCCCGAAACTCATTTAATGATTGCATAATTAAATTTTGCAATTGCTCTGCTGATGCTTGCCAATGTTGATTTAATAAAGCAACTAAACGTTCTAAACCATATTTCTCTTGTTGTTCATTATAAGTTTCTAATAAACCATGTGTATATAAAACAACAATATCCCCTTTATCTAAATGCACTTCACAATTTAATAATTCATTGGGTTGTACAGTAATATGTTCAATTAATCCCCCCCGCCGAACAATTAAAAAATCCTCATCATACCCATACATTTTTAATTGATTATTTTGATAAGTAATCAAGATAATATTGAAATAAGGTAAAATCGCTAAACGGGCGGCATAGTCTTGAATTGTTTGTTTAAGTAACTCTATAGAATATGGTAAATCCAGCAATACTCTTTTACTAAATAAAGTATGCACCGCAGATTCTAATATTAAATGTAAAATAGCACTTTCTACTTGAGAAGTTTTAACTTCACCCAGAATAAAAAATATTTCACTTTCTTTAGTTAAACTCAAACAATAATCATGATGATTAGCAAACTGCATATAACGAACAATATTCAATTGTTGAAATTGCTGTTGCTCTAATGATTTGGGAAATAAAAAACGCTGTAATTGTTGTACTAACTCAATTTGACTAAGATTATATTGTGGGGGTTGATAACGATTTATTAATTCTCGTAATTCCACTTGCGTTAATATTAATAAATTTTTTTGTTGTTGATAATGAGTCAATCGCTGATTTACTAAAGTAACAATACTTTTTAACTCGTCACTTTTAAATTCATTAATGGGTAAAATATCTTCCGTCTGTTTTAAAATAGTTTGTAATTTTACTAATGGACGTAAAATAAGATTAGCAATACCATTAGCAACCATAAAAATGCTTAACCAAGCAATTAAATTAATAATAAAAAAACCTATAAAAATATCAAAATAAGTTTGATATAAATTCAGCAAATTAGTTTTAAGATAAACTGTTCCTTGTAAATCTCCTTCATAGATAACAGGGACAAAAATATCTAGCGTATTATCTCTAAAAAAATGATTGCGTTGTACTGCGGTAGGAATACTTAAATCTTGATTATAAAGTTGAGTTAAGCTTTTATAAGCAGCAAAGGAATGAATATCTATATTTTGATGATGATGTTTAACAAATATTTCTTCTTTTTTATCAAAAACATAAACTAATAATATATCAGGATAATTTTGATAAGCTTTTAAAGTTTGTTCAATAAAATAAGGGTCATTAAACCTTAAAGCGGCTTTGCTATGCTCACTTAAAGTATCTGCTAAAGCATAAAAGTGCTGGACGAATTGTTTTTGAAACACAAAAGCATTATGAATTGCTAATAACGAAGAAAATAAAAGCACTAATCCGCTACTACTTAGAAAAATTAGCCATTGTAATTTTGTTTTAAGCAACCCATTGTATTTTTCCATCCTTCCCTCGCATACTTTTAACTTAGATTTCATCTATCAGGGTAATGCTTTATTTTTTAAATATTCATCTACTTGTTTTTTTCGTTGTTGTGTCAAACTTTCAAATTGGGCTTCATATTTTGCGATTTGCTCAATTAAATACGGATTTTTAGCATAGAATTGCTTAATGTAGGGAAGTGGGTCAACACTTTCATTTTCTATTTTTAACTCAAAATGTAATTGAGGCTCAACGGCGTTTCCTACGGCTGCATCAATCCGTCCAATAATTTGCCCTTGTCGCACCATTTGTCCTTCTACCACAAAGATTTGACTTAGATGTACATAAACCGTTTGCACCGTGTCGCTATGTGTCAATTTCACATATAAACCTGCTCGCTGCCCGCCTGCAACGATATTTACTTTACCATTAGCCGCCGCTAACACATTAATATGATTAAAATAAATATCATAACCTAAATGTTTTCGCGCTGATCCTTCCCAATCACTGCGTACTGAGCCAAATTGTGGCAAACCGTCGCGCATCACATCTTTAGGCAAATAACCGATAGAGTGTTCTATAAATGCTTGAATATCTACTTTTTCTAAAGGAATGACCAGTAATATATCATTCACTTTGAGCAACGGTGGCAGTGCATTATTGGCTTGCAAAGTGTTTTTTTCATCTATTGCGAAATCAATAATAAATTGATTAATTTCGCTAGTAATTTGATACGGTTGCGCTTGTTGTTGCCAAGTAATGACGACCCATAAAGTTGAATTTTCATGTGCCGCCCACTGAATTGTTTTAATTAATGTAGAAACATCATTCAAAATGCCCTGCGTCTCCGCACAATTTGCCAAAACAAGAATTAATTTTTGAGCACTATTTTTAGGCTCGCGCAATTGGCAATTGCTGTGCGTAATTAATAATTGTTGTCCAGAAACATTAATATTCTCTACTTTACCAATATTCGCGGACAAAGCAATAGACGGATTGCAGAGCAATCCTATCACAATTAAACTAAACAGGAGGCGCATTTTTTTCTCAATATCAAATAATGCTATTTTTATCGCATTGTTTATTTATCAAAGGATAAATTTTAAAAATATGCTTAGCTTAAACTTAAGCAAATTATTTAAAATTTTTTATTCTTTTTTCTCTACATTAGGCGGAGTAGTTAATAAAAGTGTGGGTTCTGTTTTTAGAGGATTATCTTTAGTAGAAGCATTTGATGCTGCATTTTCTTCTGTTTTACAATTTTGATTTTCTTGTAAATAACGTGAATGCACCCAGCCATTAACGCCTTGATATTCAACCATTACCCATAATGGCGCAAGATTTCCACCTTGAGAGCGGGCAAAATGTAATTTATTTAAATAAAGAATACATTTAGCATCAGGTGGAATTTTGCCAATTACTTCACCAAAATAAGCAGGGAAAGGACGAATATTTAAAACATCATTCGCTTTTACTTCAATGACATCATAATATTTGTTAAATAATTTGCTCTCTACAGCATTATTTGTAATGTCTTCAAAGCGACTTTTTTCTAAAGCGGCACTTTGGTCTGAAAAGCGTAAAATTTGGTTAACCATGGTTTCTGCCGTTAAACGTTTTTCTTCCGCTTCTTTGCGTTTTTGCTTTTCTTTTTCTAATTGTACTAAGGTTTGACTTAATTGTTGTTCAGCCGTTTGCCGCGCTTCTTGTTGTTGATTAAGTTGTTCATTTAAATGAATTAAGGCACTAATTACGGCAATTAAAAAAATAATCGCTAATCCGCCCACCGCAGGGAAAACCCAATTTGCAAACATAGATTGCTTTGCCAGCCGCACAGAAACGGTATTAGACGTTGTTTTGGGGTCGCTCGCGCTGAGAAATGCGGCGCGCCAAATTTCTACCGTTTGCGGGCGGTCTCGCTCATTTAATTGTAATGCCCAATCCACTGCTTTTAAAATTGTTTTGGAATATCGCCCAGAAGCTAAAGTCACGGCGGGAATCAGCGGGTCTTTCATCACGCGGCGCGTTGCGGCGGGCGGCGGCTCACCGCTGATTAAAAAATAAATCACCGCGCCAAGTGCATAAATATCTGTCCACGCGCCTTGGTCGTTGATGGAGTTATCATATTGCTCTAAGGGCGCATAACCGGGGCTGACAATACTGGTTACGGTGCGGCTTTTTTGTCCAATAGCATAACGCGCTGAGCCGAAATCTAATAAGACAGGCGAGCCATCATCACGAATATAAATATTGCTGGGTTTAATATCGCGATGTAACAAGCCTTCGGCGTGAATTTTCATTAAACCGTCTAATAACGGCATGGTCAGTGTTAATAATTCTGCTTCGCTAAAACTGCGATTTTGGCGATGGCTCATAAAATCGGTTAAATTTTCGCCTTCTTGATATTCCATCACCATATAAGCCGTGTTATTGGCTTCAAAATAGCGTAACACGCGCACAATGTTGCGATGTTCAAACTTTGCCAGTGCGCGGGCTTCGGCAATAAAGCAATCCATCCCCCAGCGAAAATCACTTACATCGCTTGTTGAACGCAATTGTACTGTGCTTACGCCTTCACGAATTGCAAAATCACCGGGTAAATATTCTTTAATGGCGACTTTCTTTTGCAAGTAAGTGTCGGTTGCTAAATAAGTAATACCAAATCCACCAGGTTTGCCAAGCACGCGCTCAATTTCATATTCATTGAGTCTAAAACCTTTGGGCAACGCATGGCGATGTTGTGGTTCAATTTGCATATTCAAACGAAGTTTCCACCTAATAATCTTTAAATAAAGGGATTAACAACAATGCAAGTATTCTGCTTTATTTTATAAAAAAAACTTATTAATTGCAGGGAAAAGATGAAAAACGGTCAGTCTATAAATCT
>CAZKST010000023.1:10451-17878 GCA_964555395.1 uncultured Thiotrichaceae bacterium
TATGGTTCAGACAAGCTTATGTTTTACTTTAAATGTCTTGCTTGACGCAAGTTATTTTAAACCTTGTACACCTTCCAAAACCATGACACCGCTATCCCCTTTTTCAAAATGTTCAATTTTTACAGGCAAATAGCGCAAAGCAGGTGCACACCACAAAGTCGTGCGGCGTTTACCATCTTCGGAAATTCTTTCATATTTAACAGTTTCCAAATTCCCCATGCCAGTTTCTACGGTTTCCTTGCCTAAATTGCTGGGCACATAACGCCGCACTTCCCCTTTATGAGCAACTTCATACTGTAAATCCGTTTTTCCGCTGGCTAAATCTTGCATAATCGCAAGCTGATACAACATGTTGTCTAGTGTATTCGGTGAAATTTTTACCGTCCATTGTTCACCTTCAACTGTATTACTTGCTTGCATTGTTTTCCAATCAAACACGACATGATAATGCCGTTGTTTGCGTCCTACCTGTTGATAGTCATATTCTACCGCCTGAATGCGTCCTTGTTTCACTGAGAACAGACTTTTTTCGCTAATATTATCGCCTCTAAATAATGAAACAATCCCCGCCGTTTCTGTGCGAGTTTCAAAACGGTAATCATTGTTGTTGATTTGAATTAATTGACGTGTCGCTTTACCAACGACTAACCCCTTAAAATACACTGTATAACGGGCAGAAAAAGGTGGCAGAAAATCATCTGCTGCGTGTGCCGCGCTCAAATTCAACAAGGGCAGACTGAAGAATAACATGAGGAGAAAACAAGTTTTTTTCAAAGTAAACATAGTATTGTGACTCATTTGCTAAAATGGTTTAACCTAGTAAATATTCTTTTGAGATTTACTTATCCTATACTTCAAGCTTCTTACAAGCATAGTTGAATCTTGCAATGTTCAAACAGAGGAAAAATACATGAAAGTTGTGATTAGCGTTACTTCAGGCACCGATGATCCTACCCGCGCAACGATTGGCATGATGGCTGCGAAAGTGGCACTGGAAAAGGGACATGAAGTGTCTATTTGGTTATTTGGGGAAGCGGTTTTACTTGCCAATAAAAATATCTACCCATGTATTCAAGGGGTTAACATGCCCGCCATGAAAGATATTATGGTAAGTTTATTAGATAAAAATGTCGCTTTTTCTGTTTGTGAAGCATGTGCTAAAGGACGGGATGTCAATGATAATAACTGGGTTGCTAATGCGAATTATCGCGGGATGGGTGACTTTGTGGATGAAAGTTTAAATGCAGATAAAACTTTGTTTTATTAAACATTAATCTTAAAGTAATTTGGTTTTAACCACAATTCACTGCTTTCATTGAATTGATTTTTTATGCTGTGTGAATTGTGGTACTCATAAAAAAGCACTGACAAAAACTATTTTAAACGTAATGCGCCCAACAACATATAACCATCATGAGAAGATATGTTCGTTAAAGTGTGTTTAATGCCCAAATTGCGTGCTAATACCGTGTTAATCTCAGCATAAGTAAGCGGAACGCGCAAGACTTTAAAATGCGAAAGTTCTTGATAAAAAAGCCCTTCTTTATCCAGTTTATCATTACATTGATACGCTTCTTTTAACAGCATTCCTGTAGCCATACCATAAGCGATAATGCCTTCATTTGTCCCGCATAAAAAAACATAATCCCCTGTCCCAAATTGCTGAATAATATTTTTGCCAGTATTTCTAGGAGCAAATTCACTATGTTCACAACACGCGGCAGCAATTCCTTCAACTAACATGCGGTTTCTGCCTACTTCTCCGTTGACGTTGTCAGCATTTAAAATAAAAAAAGACACTATGTCCCTCCATAAAAGAATTGAATGATAGATTTTAAATATTACATTGTCTGAACCTTAATTTACATAATTAACACAATTTACTTAATTTTTTAATTATTAGAAGTTACGCAATTTAGATAACGTAGGATGGGCTGACGTAAGGAAGCCCATCTTCCATTTGTTTGAGTTAAATAACTATGCGTCAGCTTTAGCCACTAAAAATTGCCAATTTAACGCTAATTCTGGAAAAATTGAAACAACGGTTTCATTTTCCAAAGCAAACACACGCGGCATATCATAATGTCCTTCAGAATTAAGTAAATATCGCATTCCCCATAATTCAGTAGGATGAATTAACCAATATTCCCGCACGCCGTGCAATTCATACAATGCGCGTTTGGTATCCATATCTTTAAGTGCAGTTGACGGCGATAAAACTTCAATAATCCAATCTGGCGCGCCGCGACAGCCTCGCTCATCTAATTTCTTAGCATCACAAATCACAGAAATATCAGGTTGAACAACAGTATTAACATATTCATCTGCTTCGTTTTTCTGTGGCAAACGCACATCAAAAGGTGCGATATAAGGCTCGCACGTTTTACCTTGTAAATAGTTTTTAATTTGCCAAGCTAACTCTAAAACAACTTTTTGATGAATACGCGTGGGGGCTGTCATCGCATAAGCAACGCCATCAATCAATTCCCAACGTTCATCATCAGACCATTGGCAATAATTGCCATAAGTAAAAGTATTATCTTGATTTTTTTTCAATGGCAGACTCATAGCAGTTCCTCAATACATAAAAAATAGAAATAGCATTAGTAAAACTATAGCTGATTTTTAATTGCCTTTACGCATTATCATGCCGCGCTGTGGGTCGTAGCCTAACACCGCAAAAAAGAAGAAAATTAAACTACTTACAATAACCACCCATAAACTGGTGAGGTTTAATTGTCCATACAAAGCAAAGCGAATTAATTCAACAGCATGAGTAAAAGGATTGTATTGCGCTAACCAATAAACCCAATTTGCGCCAGATTCTTGTAATTTCCATAAAGGATATAAAGCTGAAGAAATGAAAAACATCGGGAAAATCACAAAATTCATTGTGCCCGCAAAATTTTCTAATTGTTTAATATAAACAGATAACAATAATCCTAATGCTGCCAACAATATCCCGCTTAAAATCAATGGTATAAAAGCATACAACATGCCCCACATCGGAATATCAATTTTAAACAATCCACAAATTAATAAAAAAGCATAAGCTTGCAAAACAGACAATAAAGTCGCCGCTAATAATTTGCATAGCAACAAATACCAACGCGGCAAGGGCGCGGTGAGCAATAAGCGCATAATGCCCATTTCGCGGTCATAAACCATTGATAAAGAAGACTGCATTCCATTAAACAATAATACCATCCCCAGCAAACCGGGTACGATATACACTTGATATTCAATATAAGTTTCATACGGCGGAATAATGGAAATGCCAAAGACATTTTGAAATCCCGCCGCAAACACCAGTAACCACAAACTTGGACGCACTAAAGCAGATAACATGCGTCCCGTTTGGGTTAAAAATTTAATAACTTCACGAGCCACAACTGCAATAAGTGCTTGAAAGGCATGATTAACTGTCATTTTAAATTCCAATGTTTAATACAATAAACGGGCTAATTTTGAGCGATAATGACTGACTAGCTCACCCTGATTATCTAACATGTTAAAAGCCGCTAATAAACCTTTGCGCGCTGCATCATCATTATAGCGGCGGTCGCGCTTCATCAGCTCTAATAAGACTTCCATCCCTTGCTCATAATTGCCTGTTACGATTAAGTAAGCTGCTAATTGATATTGAGTTTTAGAATCTTCGGGGCTGATTTTGAGCATTTGCACCATTTGCGTTGGATGTGGCGCATTTTCTAAAGCGCGGCAAAACATTAAACGCGCTTGCAATTTATGCACACTGCTTTCAGTTTGAATATTAGCGGGTAAATGCGCTAATAATTCATCACATTTTTCAAACTGTTGTAAATCCATCAAAACTTGAATTAAATCCAACTGCAATTCATAATTTTCAGGCTCATCCGCCAATGCAACATTGAGCAATGAAGCCGCTTCTTCTAATTGCCCTTGTTGATAAGCTTGCATCGCTTGTTGGCGTAAACTGTTGTCCGCTGGCATTTCAGCTTCGGCATCATCCATATATTTTTCAATGGCTTCACGCAATACAGGTTCAGGCTGTGCGCCCATCAACTCTTCTACTTGTTTACCGTTTCTAAAAATCTTTAAAGTCGGCACACTGCGAATGCCAAATTGCGCGGCAATCATTTGTTGCTCATCAACATCTACTTTTGCTAACAATGCACGCCCTTGATATTGCTCAATTAACCCTTCTAAAATTGGCATTAAGCCTTTACAAGGACCACACCATTGCGCCCAGAAATCAATCACCACAGGCACAGAAAACGAAGCTTGAATAATTTGGTCAAAATTTTCCAACGTCGCATCAACAATAAAATCAGAATGACTCATTACATTTATCCAAATAAAATTAATAAGTTAATTTAATAAATCCCAAAATTTAAGAATCTTGGCTATTTTAGGAGATTTCTTTACATAATTAAAATTTATTTTCTTTTCACTCTCCAAACAAGCCGCGTTTAAAATAGTATTATTAAGGCTATTGAAAATTTCAATAACGCCATTATTTTGCTGCACTTGCAAAAATAAAGATGGAGTCTAAAGAAAAATCATTATATCATTCATACTTTTGAATCATTATTGCCTTGCTTGAGTGTTTATTGTGGCTATTGAAACCGACCGTTTAATCAGTGCTAACAGCGTCGCGGATGAACGCATTATTGATAAAGCGTTGCGTCCCCAACGTTTGCAAGATTATCAAGGACAACCGCAAGTGCGTGAACAAATGGAAATTTTTATTCCAGCCGCCAAAGCGCGGGGCGATGCCCTTGACCATGTATTAATTTTTGGCCCCCCTGGGCTGGGTAAAACGACACTCGCGCATATTATCGCCCATGAAATGGGTGTGAACTTGCGACAAACCTCGGGCCCTGTGTTAGAAAAAGCGGGCGATTTAGCGGCGATTCTAACTAACTTAGAAGCAGGGGATGTATTATTTATTGATGAAATTCATCGCTTAAGTGCCGTTGTAGAAGAAATTTTATACCCCGCGATGGAAGATTTTCAATTAGATATTATGATTGGTGAAGGACCCGCCGCACGGTCTATTAAATTAGATATTCCGCCGTTTACCCTTGTCGGAGCAACCACGCGGGCAGGTTTATTAACTTCTCCCTTGCGCGACCGGTTTGGCATTACTCAACGTCTAGAATTTTATTCTACGGAAGATTTAGCCGCCATTGTCACCCGTTCTGCCCATTTGCTCAATGTCGCAATTGATGTTACAGGCGCGTTAGAACTTGCCCGCCGTTCACGCGGCACACCGCGCATTGCCAACCGTTTGCTGCGACGAACACGCGATTATGCGCAAATTAAAGCGGACGGCATGATAACTCAAGTCATCGCACAAAAGGCATTAGATTTGCTAGATGTGGACATGTATGGCTTAGACATGATGGATAGAAAATTATTATTAGCGGTGATGCAAAAATTTGACGGCGGTCCCGTCGGTGTGGATAGTTTGGCAGCAGCTATTGGCGATGAACGCGGCACAATTGAAGAAGTAATTGAACCTTATTTAATTCAACAAGGGTTTTTAATGCGTACCCCACGCGGGCGAATTGCAACCCGTTTGGCTTGGCAACATTTCAAATTAACGCCGCCTACTTCTTTTAATCAACAAGTATTTTTTGAAAATTAATTTCATTTTTGTTTTAACGATTTTAAGCATGAGCACACCTTTTTCTTTAGCGGATGCTTTTCAGTGGCAAGTCCGCGTGTATTACGAAGATACTGATGCGGGTGGTATTGTTTACCATGCCAACTATTTAAAGTTTTTTGAAAGAACGCGTACCGAATGGTTAAGAAACTTAGGCTTTGACCAATTGGTTTTACGCGAGCAACACCGTTTAATTTTTGTGGTTAAACATTTAAACATTGATTATTTAAAATCTGCTTTATTTAATGACGCATTGATAGTGACTTGTCAATTAGCCCATCTTAAGAAAGCCAGTATGGATTTACAGCAATTCATTTTGCGTGATGACAAACCGCTTTGCAAAGCAACCGTTAAAATTGCGTGTGTGAATTATGATTCACAACGCCCCCAAGCATTTCCCGATTCTTTAGCATTGAAATTAGAACACTATGTAGCACGAGGCACGGCATGAATGATTTATCTTTAATTGATTTGGTTTTAAAAGCCAGTTTATTAGTTCAAATTGTAATGGGGCTTTTATTATTTGCCTCATTTATTTCTTGGACTTTAATTTTTCGTAAAAGCTTTCAATTAGCGCGTGTTAAAAGCAGCGTCAATGATTTTGAAGAAGAATTTAGAAGTGGTAAAGATATTAATAATTTATACAGCCGTTTAACCACGAGCGAAGAAGAACCCACAGGCATGTCGCGTATTTTTGTGGCAGGCTATATGGAATTTGCCCGTTTACGCAAACAAGCCAATATTTCTCCTGAGCATTTAATTGATGCAACTCAACGGATTATGCGCGCTACTTTAAGCCGCGAATCTGAAAAATTGGACACGCAATTAACCGTATTGGCAACCATTGGTTCAGTCAGCCCTTACATTGGTTTATTCGGCACAGTGTGGGGGATTATGCACACATTCCACGCTTTAGGCGGAATGCAGCAAGTGACTTTATCCATGGTCGCGCCGGGGATTTCTGAGGCATTAATTGCTACTGCAATGGGCTTATTTGCCGCGATTCCTGCGGTCATTGCTTATAACCATTATGCTGACCAAGTTGACCGCATTATTGGGCGTTATGAAGCGTTTATTGATGATTTTACGAGCGTTTTAAATCGCTATGCACATTTGCATTCTCAAGCCAATGCGGCGACGTTATCCAATAATTCTGCACAAAATACGACAAATTCTGTTGCTTTAGGCAATGTTGAAAATACTGAGGTGGCGGCATGAGCGCGAGCAGATATCGGCGGCGACATCAACACCGCATCGCAGAAATGAATGTTGTGCCTTATATTGACGTGATGCTGGTGTTGTTGATTATCTTCATGATTACCACTCCTTTGTTGGTTGAAGGGGTCAATGTAGAACTACCTAAAGTTAATATGGGTTCTGACCAAATTAAAGCCGCGAATAAAGGCGAACTTATTGTCGTGAGTTTAGACGCGACAGGAAATATTTATTTTCAACAAAATAAAACTGAGCCTTTAACTCCCGAAGCTTTAGTTGATAAATTAATTAACTTATTAGGCAGTTATAAAAGCCAATATCCAAATGACCCGCCGCCTGTAATTTATTTGAAAGCGGATAAAGAACTGAGTTATGGGCAAGTCATGGGAACAATGGCATTACTTAAAGGAAAAGGGATTGAACGGGTCAGTTTAGTTGTAGAGAAAACTAAATAAGACGAGTGCAAACTTGTTTAAATAAACTTAACCGTTTTTGATGCTAAAATTGCTATGTTCATTAGAATTGTTCCTATCCTATTATCGTTGATGTTTCACTTAGCATT
>CAZKST010000023.1:17978-21206 GCA_964555395.1 uncultured Thiotrichaceae bacterium
CAAGAAGAATTAGCCAATCAACGTTTATTAGAAGAGCGGCAATTAGCTTTAGAAGAAAAGAAACGTAAAGAACGTGAGCAACAGCGTGTAGAGCAAGAGCGCGAAGAAAAAGAAAAGAAATTAGAAGAACAACAGAAACAAGAAACGCAAAAACGTGAAGATGCGGAAAAAGCCGCAGCAATCAAGAAAGAGCAAGAACGTAAAGAAGAAGAAAAGAAAAAGAAATTAGCTGAGGCAAAGAAACGCGAAGAAGCGGCAAAGAAAGAAGCTGAAAAACAAGCACAAGAAGAGAAGAAGAAAAAAGTAGAAGCTGCCCGCATTGCGCAAGAAGAGCAAGAACAACGGGCTGCGACTGAAGCCGCTGCTGCCAGTGCCGCCTCACAACGTGCAGCTTTGCAAGCTAAAGTGCAACAGTTAATCGGACAAATTCAACGGCGCGTGCAACAACGTTGGATTAAACCCGTCGGTATGGATACCGCAGGGCTAGAATGTGTGATTGAAGTGCGCTTATTGCCAGATGGCTCAGTGGCTACAGCTCAAATTTCTAAGAGTAGCGGTAATGATGCGTTTGACCGTTCGGCAATTACTGCTGTTTATAAATCTTCGCCGATGCCCGTTTCTATGAGTAATGCCAGCGATGTTTTTGACCAGTATTTTCGCTATTTTAAATTTAAATTTAGACCTCAATAAATTAACCTGAGTTTTGTTATGCGTCATTTATTTATCACTTTTTTATTGATAATCCTCAATATACAAAATGCTTTTGCCGTGCTGACCATTGAAATTGTCGGCGGTCAAGAAGGTGGACAACCGATTGCGATTGTGCCATTTGCTGCCAATACGCCTGTACCGCAGGATATTGCAAGTATTGTTTTTGCAGATTTGCAAAGAACGGGACGCTTTACCCCGATGCCTTTCAGCAATTTACCCGCCCGTCCCAGTAGTCAGGAGCAAGTGCAATTTCCTTTGTGGCAATCTTCAGGGATGCCGCATTTAGTAATTGGTCGTGTGATGAGCGCGGGCGATGGAACGTATAATGTTGAATTTCAATTATTTGATGTATTACAAGGGACATCTTTAGTCGGTTTAGGTTATACCGCAACTAATCGCACATTGCGGCAAGTTGCACACAAAATTAGTGATGTGATTTATCAAACCTTGACAGGGGAACGCGGTATTTTCTCCACTCGCATTGCTTATGTCACTAAACAAAAACAAAGCGGCAAACGGACGTTATACCGTTTATATGTTGCTGATTCTGATGGAATGAATCCGCAAATGATGTTGGAATCCCCCGAGCCGATTATGTCACCTAAATGGTCACCTGATGGCAAAAGCATTGTGTATGTTTCTTTAGAAGGCAAACGCACGGCGGTTTATTTACAAGATGTTAGCTCAGGCAGTCGGCGCGTATTATCCGCGCAACCCGGTTTAAACAGCTCCCCGTCTTGGTCGCCTGATGGTTCAAAAATCGCTTTAAGTTTGTCTAAAGATGGCAATACTGAAATTTATGTGATGCAACTTTCTTCAGGCAGATTAACACGGATGACTAACAATCCTGCCATTGATACAGAGCCTGTGTGGTCACCTGATGGCAATACCATTGCGTTCACTTCTGACCGCAGCGGCTCACCGCAAATTTATACCATGCCTGCCAATGGTGGCGAAGTGCAACGGGTAACGTATGACGGCAGTTACAATGCAAGCCCACGTTTTTCACCTGATGGCAGTAAGTTAGCCGTTTTAAATGGCGGCGATGGCTTTAAAATCGGTGTGATGGATTTAAATTCTAAACAAATGGATATGTTAAGCGATTCTGGCTCAGACCAATCTCCCACTTTCGCGCCTAATGGTGGCATGGTGCTATATGGAACACGCGACGGCTTAGCGGCGGTTTCTGCGGATGGTAAAGTACGGCAAAAATTAAGTATTGATACAGGTGAAGAAGTGCGCGACCCTGCATGGTCACCTTTTAGAGATTAATGTTTTATTTTGCCAGTTCTCAAAAACTGGTAAAACTTTGAATCTTTTCTAATAAACCTGCTAGGTTTCAAAAACCTAGCAGGTTTTTTTATTACAGAATCTCATCTTTTTAACACGCCCAAATACGCGGTGGATGGGCAACTTGCCCAGTCACGGGGAAACGAATATTTTGCCAAAGTTGCCGAAATAAACGCATAATTTCCTCTGTTGATTGTCCCAACGCTCGCACAATTAATATTTCATTTAACAAAGTCGCGCCCACATACGCTGAAATCGTTTGCTCTGCGCAAATCGCTCGCACACTGTTTAACAATTCATCAGTGGCAGGCGTTGCAATCAACATCGCAACCACAGGCAAACCGCGCAACGCATTTTGTAAATCTTTAGGTTGTGTTAATTGCAAACGGTCTAATAACATAGGACGTTGTTCACGATATAAAGCTGTATAAAAACGCGCTTGCCCTGCATGAAAAGTTTCTTGAATGGCGGGACGACCTAAACAATGAATTTCCCAACCTAAATAAGTCGCGGTTTTATCCAGATGAATTTCGGTAGAAAGTGCGATATTCGCCTGTGGAAAAATAATATTTTCCTGTGGTAACCATTCTAAACAACCACTTTTTACATTAAAAATTTGGTGTTGTTGCGCTTGTTGTCCTGCTGAACGGTAGAACTTAGTCGCGCCGGGGGTAGTCATTAGCGCATGGGCTTGGGCTTCAACTGCCACATTTATTGTTAACTGGTCACCCCCAACTACTCCCCCCGGTGGATGCAACAAATAAGTGTGACAGACTTGAGAAATTGGCGTTGCAGGTTCAGGATAAAAACTACGCTGGATTGCTAAAGGCCCGCGCTGTTTGCGCGTGGCTAACACAGTACGCTGGGCGCGATTGACAAAACCAAGGGTTAATTCAGCTTGCCAACCTTGAGAAATGGGAGAATGGGAATTTTGAGACATGCGCAATTCGGACGGATAAAATAAATTGCGACTATTGTAAATTGAATAATAATTTTTTGCGCTATTTCTAAACCACAATTTGCGCAATTCGTTTTTATCTGAACCCTAATTCACTTAATTAATCTAATTTCTTAATTCTTCTATTAGGGTTAGGCGTTACGCAGTTAAACAAAGTAGGATGGGCTGACGATAGGAAGCCCATCAAGACTATTTATCGGCACTTATTCACAGAATATAGCAAACGCACTTTAAATGGAGTGCAATAGCTTCAGCTATTGCCAGTGTCG
>CAZKST010000024.1:0-8041 GCA_964555395.1 uncultured Thiotrichaceae bacterium
TCAGCTAAAATACTGACAGAAGGAGTAACCACTTCCACACCCGCCGCCGCGCCTTGCTCTTTTAAGGTCAAATAGGCTTCATTTTCCCAAGTTAACAATACATCACCAATTTTGCGCTCAACAAACGTCACCGTTGAACCGCGTGCACCTGTATCTAACACGGGAACATTTTGGTAAATTTTCTTAACAAATTCTTGTGCTTTAGCTTCATCGCCGCCAAATTGCTGTAAAGCAAAACCCCATGCAGCCAAGAAATTCCAACGTGCACCGCCTGAGGTTTTAGGATTAGGCGTAATCACTTTGACATCAGAGCGAATTAAATCACTCCAATCTTTAATTTTCTTGGGGTTACCTTTACGCACTAAAAACACAATGGTTGAGTTATAAGCGCAACTGTTGTGGGGTAAACGATTTTGCCAGTCTTTATCCAGCAAACCTTTATTGGCAATCGCATCAATATCATACGCTAAAGCTAAGGTCACTACGTCCGCGCCTAAACCATCAATCACTGCCCGCGCTTGTTTACCCGAGCCCGCGTGAGATTGTTTAATCGTAATCGTATCCCCTGTTTTTACTTGCCAATATTTGCTAAATGCTTGGTTATATTCTGTATAAAACTCCCGTGTGGGGTCATAAGAAACGTTTAATAACTCGGCATCTGCCGCCCGCGTTGCATTCGCATAAAACAACAAACTTAATGCCAGCGACATTAATATATATTTCCACAACATACCTAGAACTCCTATAGATTTCATCAAAAGACTGTTAGAACTGTAATGAATAGAATAACAATTGAGAAATACTAAAGGTTTATGGCTGTGATTTTGTATGTTATATAGTTATTCACTGAATTAATAATGTATTAATTCCCTTGTATAGTCTATAAAACAGGTAAATCCACCTCATTAAATAACTGCTCAATCGCGGCGGTATTGGGTTGTCGACACGCTTGTTCAACCACATTATAAGTTAAATGCGGCGCAAAAA
The DNA here is from genome assembly GCA_964555395.1 of uncultured Thiotrichaceae bacterium. Lineage (GTDB taxonomy): Bacteria > Pseudomonadota > Gammaproteobacteria > Beggiatoales > Beggiatoaceae > CAZKST01. The sequence continues at coordinate 988 of CAZKST010000024.1, forward strand.
ATTCAATAAAATCATACATAAACCGTCTTAACCGCAAATCACGTCTAAAACCGATTTTAGTCACACTTTCTTCGAACAAATGGTCAGCATTTAACGCCACCAAATCACGATCCACAGCAGGGTTATATGCCATGTGCGCAACAATTCCAACGCCCAAACCTAAACGCACATACGTTTTAATTACGTCTGCATCTGTCGCAGTAAAAACGACATTGGCTTTTAAACGCGCCCGATTAAACGCTTCATCTAATTGAGAACGTCCTGTAAAACCAAAAACATAAGTCACCAAAGGAAAGCGCGAAACCGCTTCTAAAGTTAAGGGGGTTGTCGATTGTAAAGGATGCCCATGTGGCACTAAAATACACCGATTCCAACGATAGCAAGGCATCATTACCAAATCTTCAAATAAATCCAATGCTTCGGTCGCAATTGCAAAATCAACCGTACTATTGGCTGCCATTTCAGCAATTTGCATGGGTGTTCCTTGATGCAAATGTAAAGAAACTTGTGGATATTTTTGGATAAAACGTTGAATAATCGGCGGCAGGGCATAACGTGCTTGTGTATGTGTCGTTGCAATTGATAACTGTCCGCGCTTATCGTGACTATAATCTTGAGCAACACGTTTAATATTATCCACCTGTTGCATAATATGCGTGGCGATTTTAATGATTTCTTCCCCCGCAGTGGTCAGTCCTGTTAACTGTTTACCACTACGAACAAAGATTTTAACGCCTAACTCATCCTCTAATGTTTGGATTTGCTTGCTAATTCCGGGCTGAGAGGTAAAAATGCCCTCTGCGGTTTGAGAAATATTAAAATCACGCTTTGTTACTTCACAGATATAGCGTAACTGTTGTAATTTCATTTTATTCATCCTTAAAAGGTATATTTGAAATACTTCTTTATTTAAAGATAACCATATTAAAGAGCATTTTTCAATCTATCTTTGTATTTCATTAAATCTGTATATTGTAAATAATATAACTCTTATGAATCTACGCCAAAAAACTTTTTTAAGCAGCTTAATTGCTTTTATTATTTTAGTAGTCATTCTATTGATTGCTTTTTATACAATTGTGTTAAATAGCTTTGAGAAACTTGAAGTAAATTTAATGGAAAATCATTTAACACAAATGGAACAAGCCATTGAAGATGAAAAAATTTACTTACAGCGAATTGCTTTAGATTATTCAGGTTGGAGTGATACTGTTAACTTTGTAAAAAATCGAGATAAAAAGTATTTAGAGGTTAATTTTTTATCTAATCACTTAGAAAATTTAAATTTACAGCTTTATGCTTTCTTTGATAAAAAACAACAGCTCATTGAAGGTGCAACTTATTATTCTAAAACTCGCCAAAAAATATCATTGGCTTCTATGAATACTAATCAACTACAATTATTTTTACAAAGCAAAGGAGAAACAAAACTCCCTTATGCAGGCTTAATTAATGTTGCAGATAGTGCTTATTTATTCGCGGCTTATCCAATCAAAACGGAGAATACAGCAGAATCTTACGGCACATTATTATTAGGGAGACGTTTAGATAATGATACTTTGCGAGAAATTGGAAAAGTCACCCAATTAAAATTAGAATTGCATTGGCTCAATTCCAGCACGCCATTGAATGAAGATTTTAATATTGCCTACCACAGTATTTTAGCTAAGAATAGCAGTGATAATACTTTTATTCGTCCTTTAAATTCTCAAAATATTGCAGGCTATTTATTATTACGCGATTTAGATGAACATCCATCCACCTTAATTCGCATTAATATGCCCCGCTCTGTTTATGAACAAGGACAATTAAGCGTTTCCTATTTAATCATCTTTGCTTTACTCACCACCATTGTGTTAACTGTAGTTATTTTAATTGCTGTTGACCGTTTTGTTTTAACCCCTATTGCTTTATTAAGCTATGAAGTGAGTCGGGTTGGTACAATGGATGATACTAATGAAAATCCGCAAAAAGTCACTGTTCCTAAGCAACAAGATGAAATCAGTTATTTAGCAGATTGTATTAATACGATGCTTTCTGCTTTAAGAAACTCCAATTCTCAACTAACTCAAGCTTTAGAAGAAAATCGCCAATTAATTGACCGCAATACTGCCGTACAAGAACAAGAACGCCGCCGTTTAGCGCGTGAATTTCATGATGAATTTGGACAATCTATTATTGCAATTCAAGCAGAAACGCGAGCGATTACAGTCATTGCTAAACAAAACGATAATTATCAACATCGCTTTGATAAAATTGCAGAAAGTGCCAGTTCTATTATCAACATTACCAGTCAAATGTATGAAGCATTGCATGTGATTATTTCGCAATTGCGCCCCCCCACTTTAGATGAATTAGGTTTACGCGACACATTGCAAGAAACTTTAAACAACTGGCAACAACGTTTTAGCAATATTGATTGTCAATTCGAAGCCATTGGACAATGTGATAACCTTTCACACCTCAATGATGAAATTAACATTACAATTTATCGGGTTTTACAAGAATGCTTAAATAACATTGCTAAACACTCTTTAGCAACTAAAGTAACTGTTTTTTTGTGGTGTCAGCCCAATACCCATTTAACCCTTCAAGTAACCGATAATGGAAAAGGCATAGAAGCCGCGCAAATTAAACGGGGTTTAGGTTTATTGGGGATGCGAGAACGGGCACGCGCCCTTAATGGCGAATTGACAATTGAAAGCGAAGAACAACAAGGGGTATGTATTACTTTGCGCGTCCCGTTAAACCGTCCTGACGCGCTTAAGAATGAATTAGATTTAACGCCACTTTTCAGCAAAAACAGCGAAAATTAGCAAAAATAGACTTCCTTAGGATTTTGAATAATGAACGTCATTAAAACGCTATTGGTAGATGACCACGAAGTTGTATTAACGGGGTATCGTCGCTTATTGGAAAATGCAGGGGATATAAAAGTCATCATGGAAGCGAAAAGCGGTGAGACGGCTTATTCTGCTTACATTGAACATCATCCTGATGTTGTCGTGATGGATATTTCTATGCCGGGTATTGGGGGTTTAGAAGCCGCTCGTAAAATTTTACAACGCGACCCTAAAGCTAAAATTTTGATTTTTAGTATGCACGAAAGCGAGGTTTTCTTAAATCGAGCATTAGAAGCAGGAGCGTTGGGTTATATTACCAAACGCAGTGCAGCAACCATTTTAGAAGAAGCGGTGCGGCGAGTTGCACGCGGCGAATTGTTTATTGCTCAAGAAATGATGCCGCATTTAATCAGGAAAAATGTGGAACGTAAACATAATGATGAAACGATTCCGCCTTTTTTTGATAAATTATCAGCGCGTGAATTTGAGATTTTTATGTTATTTGCAGCGGGGAAAACTTCACAAGAAGTGGCAGATACTTTAAATCTAAGCATTAAAACAGTCAGTCATCATTTTATTAATTTGAAAACTAAGCTCAATGTAGGGAATGTTGTAGAACTCGCACGGCTGGCAATTCGACATCACTTAATTGAACCTTAAAATTGAAGCAAGATGCTGTTTTTAAAACAGCATCTTTTCAACAATGCTTTTAATTAATCATCTTCATCATCTGGAGCATTGCCTAAATCCGTAGGATTTTCAATTTCCAACCAAATTTTACGCAAACCATCTTGCAACTTCTCAGCGGTAATTGTTTTTTCAGCTAAAGAAATCTGCCAAAGTTTTTGCTCAGTTGAATATTCTAATTTAAAAGGGCTACCTGTCTTTTTTAAATATTTCTTTAAATGCTTATCAAAAACCATACCCTATATCCTTGTCGTTGTTATTCCAAGAGATTTGTACTTAAGCAATTAATTTGCACGCTATTTATTAAAGAAGTTAGTAAGCTGCATCATATTCTCTAATAAATTCGCCTGCCTTGCCATAATTTCCACACCAGTATCAAAGCCGTTATTATTTGTTTTACACCAAGCAATCTTGGCAATTAAATCAAAGGGTTTATCTACTAATATTTTAATTTGTATAAACAAACCTATTTCCAATTCAACATTGGTACGGAAAGCAATCCCGCCCGCACTGATGTTTTTGGATTCGGCATAAACGGTAAATTGTTCTTTAGGCTCGCCATTGTCTCCAACAGCTTTACGAATTTCCAAGGGAATAGTGAGCGAAAAACGCGGAAAGCTGCGGTCATTAGACATAATTTATGCAAAATGAATTAAACAAAGGCGATAACTAAAGTTAACAAGGAAACATTGTAAAAGGTAATTGTGAAATAAATATGACGTAAAAAAGTATTTTATAGAGAAGAAATTAAGAATTGTCATTTAACAGCAATGTAGCTGTCATTATCCTGCAACGGATTTTAATGATAATTATAAACGCTATACGTGGACTATTTCCTGCATCCTAGAGACGAGGTGAAACCTCGTCTTTTTTCTCGAGCACTAGATTTTTTATCTAATTCAGCACTTTATTAACGGTGTGCTTTTTTGTTACGTTCTTGTTGTAATAATTCCATCAAAAACACATCTTCTGCCAACATTAAAGAAGGTTGTCCTTCTTGACGATGTAAAGCATCAACATTTCCAATAAAAGTATCTTTATGATGACTGCTTTTAGTTTGATTTGCAGTATTAAGTAATATTCGATCTTCTGTCGTAAGTAAATTTGAAGAAAACATGATTAACTCCTTGTATAGAAACGTTTAGTTTAGTGAACGTAGCATATTTTCATTCTAATGATTTGAGACTACGAAAGTCTTTTTTAGACCTTTTATAAAAAGGTAATTTATTATACTTTATTGCAGTGCAAAAATCATGTATAGAAATATAACAAAATTAATTTAGCAATTTTTTAATCTAGGATTATTTTTTATGTTAACGTGGATAATTATCCCACTTATTGGTGGGTTAATTGGCTATATAACGAATTATATAGCGATAAAAATGCTTTTTTATCCTTATCAACCGTTCTTTATTTTTGGCTTTAATTGCCAAGGAGTTTTTCCTAAAAGACAACGTTTATTTGCAAAGAAATTGGGACAATTAGTTGCAAATGAATTACTGTCTATGGATGAGTTAAGCGACAAATTAGCTGAAAAACTTCAAGATGATGAATTTATTCATTTTTTAGAAGAGAGAATTTATGAAACAATTAGTAATAAATTGTTAAATAATTATCCTATGTTGCAGCTTTTTTTAAATGCAGAAATGCTTGCTTCAATTACCAGTCTTTTTAGAGAAGATATTCAACAAATTCTTGAACATCTTTCTGTTAGGTTAAAAGAAAATTTGCTCAAAGAAATTGATATTGCCGTTTTAGTAGAAGAAAAAGTAGCAAATTTTTCAGTAGAACGTTTAGAAAGCATTATTTTTGGGGTCATGAAGGAAGAATTTCGTTTTATTGAAATTAGCGGTGCAGGATTAGGTTTCCTGATTGGTTTAATGCAGGTGTTGGTTATGCAATGGTTGTAGTTATGCAAGGTCGTTTGACGCTGTGCTAGTTATCTTTTGTTTCCTATCCGAGTTTATCCCCTCTTAGTTTTAGCAGTTAAAACGCTTAAAAACGGCATTTTAAGCGTTTTATTCTGCTGTCTAGTCTTATCCTACCCGTAAATCATTTTAATTAAATTTAGCCCGTTTTTTGTGCGTTTTAATCGCGTATGTGTTAGTTCTGAGCAGTTAGCTTTATTTGCATCTCAAATGTTACGAATCAGCTTACTTGGTTTTAGCCCCTGTTTTTATTAAAACGAAAAATAAAGCACTATGAACGCTTTTTTTTGTTAGCTGCGGTAATCCCATTGCATTGGTTATGAAAAGCGTTTCTAGGCTAATTTTTAGCCGTTTTAGCGATTATTTCACGAGCTTTTTGAGGTTTGTTGAGTGTAATGGGTGAATGAAAAAGTTAATAACAGGGTTTTTCTAATCACAATGACTTTGTAACATCTGGAAATTTAAGGTTAAACGATGTGCTTTGAGAATACGCAACATTGGATAACCCGCATGTCCATAGCGTTTCCAGTAGCCCGTGTTATCGCTAAAACGATGAAGCCGTTTAGTTTTTAGGTTGCGATTTTTACGAGTTTGTACGGATGCGTTACGGAATGAGTATTTAAAATTATTGTTTTTATTAAGATTATTATGTTTCATAAACGAATTTTAGAGTTGTGTTGAAACTAATTTTATCCCGTAAATGTCCACCTGACGAAGTGAAACCTATAGCGATAAAACGCAAATTATTGATTATGACTAGCATAAATCATTATGTTTGTTAATGACTTATAAAATGTTAAAACCCTGCCTTTTTTGTAAAAAAACTTTGCTGTGTTTAGTTCCCCTTGCGTTTGGTTGCACCATCCTCGTTTTTCCCCAGCTTTATACGCAAAGACATATTTCGTCATGGGCAACCCCTGCCTAAATTAATTTCTGGTTTTTGTTCGTAGCAACGCCCCTCAATTTTTTTTTAGAAAGTTTTATAAAAACCGTGTTTGTTTTTTTGAGCATTTGTATTTTTCCCGTTAGGGGGTCAAATACGGGACTCAAAAGTGCGAAAACATAATAGCGCGCGCTCGCGCGCGTACTCGGGCGCACACGCGCATTTTTTTATATTTAAAAAAGTGAATTTAATAAGGAGTGGGGGTCTCAGGTGGACATTTACGGGATAAAAAAAACGCAAAAAAGCTCGAAAAGTGGACATTTGCAGGATAGGTGGACATTTACGGGATGAAGCGTTCCAATTTATTAATTTATAAAGGTTTTTTGCCACTTTTTGCAAAGTTAGGTGGACATTTACGGGATAAAAGAGCCAAATGTATTTGATTTTAAAGGGAAAATTTTTCGATTTTTTCAAAAATTGTCGACTTTGCTACAAAAAACGGCATTTTTTGGGCTTTAGGTGGACATTTACGGGATGAAAGAGCCAAATGTATTTGATTTTAAAAAGAATAAATAGGGTTTTTCGACCTATAGGTGGACATTTACGGGATACCCACATAAAAAACTCAACAATTTTTCGAGTAATAAACCCATGTAAAATTAAAAATTCTCAAAAAAATAATTAATAAAAATAATTATTTAACATAGTTATCC
>CAZKST010000024.1:8141-20685 GCA_964555395.1 uncultured Thiotrichaceae bacterium
TCAAAAAAATAATTAATAAAAATAATTATTTAACATAGTTATCCACAGGCTAAGTTGTTTTTTTGTGTTTTTGCGATGATTGATTAAAAATTCTCAAAAAAATAATTAATAAAAATAATTATTTAACATAGTTATCCACAGGCTAAGTGTATTTAAAAGTGGGGTGTTTGGCGGGGCTAAAAAGGCGGGAAAAATCGCTTAAAATCGGCTTTAAAGACCTAATATCGGCTTGTTGTGACTTTTTTAAGTTTTTTTTAAAATTTAAATTAAAGTTTAAAATATTTTTAAATATTTTACTTTCTAAAAATTGTGTGTATGCTTTTAGAAAAGTAAACGTAAATCAAAAAGGAGACAAAAATGTCAAGCTCAAAAAAAGAAAAAGATGGTAAAGAAGTTAAAAAACACATTGGTGCTATTCATATCAATGGTAGATTAACGTTATTACAACGCAAAATTGCAAATGTTTTATTATTAAATGCCTACGAAGATTTAGTAAATAAAGAAGAACATCAAATTTCCATTCGTATTTTGGCAGAATTTGTAGGGTTTGATAGCAATGACCATCAACTCATTAAAAACGCTTTAGAGACTTTGGCAAAAACTATTATTAAATGGAACTTATTAGACAAAGATGGTGTAGAAGAATGGGGAATTAGCTCTATGCTAGCACATGCTCATATTAGAGAAGGGGTATGTAGTTATTCTTATAGTATTGCATTAAGAGAAAAACTATATAATCCAGATTTATATGCAAGCATTAATTTAGATGTACAAAAACGTTTTGCCAGCGGTTATGCCTTAGCCATTTATGAAAATTGTTTACGTTATAGAACGATTGGTGTTACAGGTTGGATTTCACTTGAAATCTGGCGTGAATTATTAGGACTGGAAGAAGACCAATATACACTTTTTAAAGATTTTAATAAACGGGTATTAAAACCTGCTATTCAAGAAATTAATGAAAGCTCGGATATTTTACTGGATGCTGAATACAAACGTGAGAAACGTTATGTCACTGCACTCAAATTTAAAATTTATGAAAACTCAAACCAACTGAGTGTATTAGATAAGAAAATAGAAATTCATTATGGTGAAGAAATTATTGATAATAAAGAAGTTATTGAGTATGAAACTATTATTTCACAAACAGACAATGTTGAATCTGTTAATAAGACAGCAATTAATAAAATAAAAGCTGAAAGAAAAACAGTTGCTCAATCTCGCTCAACTAAATCAGCAGAATTACCTTATTTATCGGCTGAATATATGGAAATGATGTTAAAGCTCTTTGATTTTAGATTGGGGCTGACGAATATTCATTTAATTATGCAACATCATGATTTAGATTATCTACAAGAATGCTTATATAAAATTGAAGAAGAAAATGCACAACAGGCATTTGATAATATCGGAGAAACGCTTTTAAAATTACTGTTACCTAATGCTAGAAATCAGTTAAGTGATGCTACAGCGAGTGTACGCAAAATGCCAGCGCGTAGAAAAGCACAACTTGCTTTACCTGATTTAAGCGATGCTCAATTTGATAATCAACGACAAGCTGTAAATTTATTAGCAGGTTTAAAACAAGAATTTGAGCAGCTTTGGTTTGATAAAGCATGGAAAAAATTAAGCTCAGTTGAGCAACATAATTTAAAAAGCGTATTTGTTCAAGAAATAGAACGTGACCCTTCTAAAGGTTATAGCATGATTCGGCGATTTTATCAGATAGAGGGCTTTAAACATAAAGCGGTTTTAGCTTTATTTAAACGGTTTTTTAGAAAACGTTATACTACAGGTTTAACTGAACGAGCATTTACTACTTTTGCTCAACAACGTGGAATTGATAGTCGTTCCTTAATTAAAACATTAGAAATAATTGCGGAATAATCTTTTTATTTTCTTTGCAATTTAGCTTTTTTAGCGGTTCATTATGCAAGATAATCAGCAACTCGAAATCCCTCGCATTCAACTTTCTACTTTATATCTACAATTGCAACAGTTGCTTAAAACAGCAAATAATACGGAACAATGGCGTGCGCAATTTTTGCAGCTTATTATTGCACTCACAAATGCTGTTGGAGCTGCATTTGTTATACAAAATTTTAAAGATAATAAAGAAGTTTATCAATTAGAAACAAGAATACTATCAAAGCAAGTAATTGATTGGCATCCACAATTTGAGAGCAACTTAATTCAAGTTGCTCAAATGGCGATTCAACAGCAGCGGGTGATATGGCAATCTGCTAATGAGCAATCTTATCAATGGTTTATTGCAATTCCCTTGCAGCGGGCGCAGCGGTGTGATGCGTTAACAGTGATGTTGGTTAATCAAGGGCAACCTTTAGAGTGGTTTATCACAATTCTTCAATTATTAGCTAGTTATACGCTTGTTACAGATTTATCCAGCCCCGAGCGTACAGTGTTGCGTTGGTTTCCTGCCTTACTTTCTCAGCCGCATTTAAATCAAGCACGGCAAGCAATTGTGCATACTTTGCAACAGCAATTTGCTTGTCAGCGCGTATTTTTGGGGGGATTGACTGGGCAACATTACCGTTTATTGGAGGTGTCTGGACAGCAGTTACCACATAATAAAGCGGAATTAGTCCATGTTTTAGAAAGCCTTATGGATGAAGCGGGGTTAAAAGGACATTATTTAAATAATCAGCAGTTAGCAACTCAACCTTTAATCAGTCGTTTATTACATTTAACCCATAGTCAAACGTTGTTAGTTATTCCATTGGTTTATCAAGCAGATAGCCGTGCTGAACATGTATTAATATTGTTATGGGAACAAGGCACGGATGCGCAAGCATTGGCGATGTTGCAAGTGGCAGGAGCACCTTTAGGAGCTGCGTTGCATTTGTTTAAACGGCGAACTTCATGGCAGCAGTATTTTGCTTGGTTGTGGCAACCGCGCTGGAAAAAATGGGTAATTGGTCTTGTGCCATTGATTTTAATCGTAATTTTATCTATTCCAGTATCGCATCGTTTAGAAGGGCAAGTATTGATTAATCCTAGCGTGCGGCGGTTTGTAACTGCACCTTTTGAGGGAATGTTGAAGAAAACTTTCAAAGAAGCGGGGGATTTAGTCAAAGAAGGGGATGTATTGGCGGTGTTAGATGAGCGTGAAATTGAGTGGACATTAACAGGTTTGAATGCCGACCGTAACCGTGCGCGTAAGCAAAAAGATGCGAGTGCTGCCACTAAAGAAACGGCTGCTATGCAAATGGCGCAATTGGAAATTGAACGGTTAGATGTGCAAATTGCTTTGTATGAATATCGGGCAGCGAACTTGGAAATTAAAAGCCCAATAGCGGGGATTGTTATCAGTGGCGATTTGAAGCGGGCAGAAGGTAGTCCCGTGAGTAGCGGACAAAGTTTATTTGAAGTCGCGCCTTTGGATAAAATGTTAATTGAATTAGCCGTGCCTGCTAAACAAGCGGCGTATTTACAAACGCATTTACCGATGGAAATTCAATTAGATGCTTATCCAGAAAAACATTGGCAAGTGGAAACCGAGCGTATTCAGCCGCGTGCAACTTTGCGCGAGGGACAAAATGTTTTTATTTGTGAAGCAACTTTAAATAATGAAGAAAATAAATTACGCCCTGGAATGAAAGGGAACGGCGTGCTATTGAATGGAAAGAAGGCTTTAGGATGGGTATTGTTTTACCCATTATGGGAAGATATTTTGCGCTGGTGGCGGTAAAGAAAACTATCAGAGTGCATTAGCACTCTGATTTAAACTAGACACTAAATTATTTAAATAAATGGTCTAGCTGTTGTTTAAAAACAACTTAAGTTTTTTTTAATTAAGCAGCTTCAGAAGCAATGCGTAAATCGTCTAAGCTTTTGCCTTGTGCTAATTGCTCACGAACCCAAGCAGGTTGTCTGCCTAAACCTGTCCATGTTTGAGCTTCGTCATTGGGATTGACATATTTAGGCACATAACGTTTTTTACCAACTTTGACTGTTGCGCGTTTTTTGCGACCATCGTCATCACCCCAAGAAACATCAGCGAGGACTAAATTATATTCTTTAGCCAAGCTTTGGAACTGCTCAAACAGTTTAGATTTTTGTTCTTTGTGTTTTTGCTTAATTAAATCCGCGACGGTGTTTTGGGCTGCAATCAAGTCTGTGAGTTCCATTTTCTCGAGGGTTTTTTCGATTTCTTTAGTCATTGTTATTATCCTTGCGGTTAGAATTAAACTGTGCTCAATTAAGAGGGATTAAGAAAACATTCACTATATTGGTTAATACGCGGCTTTCTGTTTTTATTTTATTGGGCATGTTTTAAAATAGCAAGGGTAGTTATCTTATTTTCTTTAATTTTTTTGCTTGTACTTTTAAACGAATTGAATTTGCTTATCACCCGTCTCAGTAAACCTAGGCATTGAGGATAGTTTTTGAGTTGTTATGTAATTATTAAATAGGATTATTTGAAGAGCTGGCGACGGTATTTAAGTTAAAAACGGGCAATTTTTACTTGAAAAAAAGAATGGAAGTTTTTTAATTATTTTTTCATAGTCTTGAAAATAATAGATGAATGGATTGATTTGTCTCTATTATCTCTATTTATAAGGATGGTTTTTATGTCAGTTAACAAAATTCCCGTTACGGTTTTAACTGGTTTTTTAGGGAGTGGTAAAACCACTTTATTAAATCGAATCTTGTCAGAACAGCATGGTAAGCGGATTGCCGTGATTGAAAATGAGTTTGGTGAAATCGGCGTTGATAATGAATTAGTTATTAATGTTGAAGAAGAAGTGTTTGAAATGAATAACGGCTGTATTTGTTGTAATGTTCGTGGGGATTTAATTCGAATCTTAACAAATCTAATGCGGCGGCGGGATAAATTCGATTATATCTTGGTTGAAACTACGGGGATGGCAAATCCTGCGCCTGTGGCACAGACTTTTTTTGTCGATGAGGAGATTCAAAGCCATTTGCAATTAGATGGTATTATTACAGTGGTTGATGCTAAACATGTGTATTTGCATTTAGAAGATGAAGATGCAACCGTCAAAGAACAGATTGCTTTTGCGGATGTGATTTTGCTGAATAAAATTGATTTAATTAGTCAAGCTGAATTAAATGAATTACAACAACAAATTCAAAATTTAAATCCCTTGGCTAAGTTGTATTTAACCCAAAATGCGGATGTGCCTATCAGTGTTTTATTAAATATTGGTAGTTTTGATTTGAATCGTATTTTGCTTGAGCGTCCTCATTTTTTAAAACCAGATTATCCTTTTGAGTCTGCAATGCTCTATTCTTTAAGTGCAGGCTATTATCAGTTAAATATGCAAGCATTGACGGATGATAATAGTTGTAGTGTTGTTATTTTGCCTGCCGCGAGTGCAGAAATTGCTGCGATTAATCAATTAGAAACGCGGGTTGCTCAATTATTTAAGCAAATTGCTTATTCAATCAATCCAGCAGGGCATTTGCAAGCTAAAGTGTGTTTATATCATCTGCGGCAGTTGGAAAAAGCGCAGGTTAAGCAGTTTAATTTAACGATTGAACAAAGTGGTTATTATGTTTTCTTTTTTCAACACGCGCCTGCTGAGTTTGAAGTGCAGTTAATGCAGGAGGGTACTTTGTTTGAGCCAGAATCGACACAGGTTTATACCGCTTCTCATTATCATGATGAGGCTGTTTCTTCTGTGGGGATTGAGGAAAGTCGGGCGTTGGATGGTGAAAAATTAAATGCTTGGATAAATCAATTGTTGCAAGAAAAAGGACAAGATATTTTTAGAATGAAAGGGATTTTAAATATTAAAGGTGAAGCGCGGCGGTTGGTGTTTCAAGGGGTGCACATGACTTTTGAGAGTCAGTTAGATAAACCTTGGGGAACAGGCTCGCGGAGCAGTCAGTTGGTCTTTATTGGAAGACAGTTGAATCGGGCAGAATTATTAGAGGGCTTTAACGCATGCCTCGCATCTTAAAACAGAATAATGAGTTACGTTGGAATTGGCAAGCTGAGGTGGATGAGTTTGTCACGGGGGTGGCGTACGCGCCGCAGGGCGATAAGTTAGCGATTATCACTGCGGCGGGTAGTTTATTTGTGTATGAAAGCCATTCGGGGGCGTTATGTTATCAGGTGCTGGCGCATGAGCAGGGCTGTTTAACTTTAAGTTGGGCAGCTTCTGGGCAGTGGCTGGCGACAGGGGGACAAGATGGGACGGCGGTGATTTGGGCGGCGGAGACGGGCGATAAAGTTGCAGAATTAGCCGCAGGGGCGGCGTGGGTGGAGCATTTGGCGTGGTCGCCTACGCAAGATTGGTTGTTAACCGCATCGGGTAAGTTTTTAAAGTTGTGGAATGCTGGCGGGGAATTGCAGCAGAGTTTTAATCCTACTGTGCGCACTGTTGCGGCGATTCAGTGGCATCCACAGCAAGCAGAGTTTGCCAGTATTAATTATAAACAATTGGAGTTATGGCAACCTGTGGCGACAACTGCCTTGCAGGCGTTGCCGTGGATTGACCCGTTGTTGAAATTAGCATGGAGTAGAAATGGACAATTGATTGCTTGTGGTTGTCAGGGCGGTAGTTTACATGTGTGGTCATTGGCGGATGGTGAAGAGTGGCAAATGGGGGGGTATCCGCAAAAAGTAACATTATTAGATTGGAATCAAAGCACGGAGTATTTAGCGACGGGGGCGGCGGAGGATATTGTGATTTGGGATTTTCAAAAGGGTAATCCCGCCGAAACTGAGCCGACAGTTTTGCGTTATCATGAGCGGCGTTTAACGGCACTAGCGTTTCATCCGCAAGAGCGAGGGTTATTGGCTTCTGCGGATGAGGAAGGCGTGGTGATGGTGTGGCATACGCCGCGTGAAATGATTTTAAAAGTGAATTTGCAAGATGAAGAGGCGCAGGCAGTCAGTCATTTGCAATGGTCGCCTAATGGTGAACAGTTAGCAACGGGACATCAAGCGGGACGGGTGGTGGTTTGGCAGGTTTTTTGATTTTTTAGGGTTTGTAAGAAAGCCTAAGTAAACTCTAGAATATAAACATTCGTTAAAATATGGGTTTTTTCCTAAGCAAAATATTGAAACAAGGTATAATGCCAATAAATCCATTTATTATTTTGTTATTTAAAAGGAATACATTCCTTGTCACCTTTATTGATTTTTTAACATGTCAGTGAATATTGCTTTTTTATTAAAAATCTGGCTGTTTTGTTTGATTATTGTTGCGTTTCCAGCGGATGCAGCTGAGCAAAACCCGTTAGAAAATCAAACAGGTGCGCATCCTTCTATGCAAGTGGCTTCTTTATTAACCCTTGCTCATCAGCAATTAGCCAAACAACCTGAGCAAACGGTTCAAGTTGCTCAGCGTGCCTTAGCGTTAGCGCAACGAAATAATGATTTTAATTCTGAAATTGAAGCTTTGAAATTGATTGCACGCGCTAATCTTCAATTGGGCAATCAACAAAAAGCAATTGATTCTTATCTAAGTTTATTGAAAATTTTTGAGGATTTGGGGTCAGGAGAGAGTTCTGAAGACCTTGCAGAATTATTACAAGCGTTAGGAGAAAGCTATGCAAGCTTAGGGGATTATCGTAAAGCAATGAGTTATCACCAGCGCGCTTTAATCAGTTGGCAGAAATTAAATAGAAAAGACAAAATGACGGATACCACGATTGATTATTGTATTTCATTGTGGAAATTAGCGTCTTATGAAAAAGCTTTACAGTCTTGTTTTGAAGCTTTAAAGCTAGCGCAAGAGCAGAATAATCAAGCACAAATTGCTAATGCTTTGCATAATATTGGTGTGATTAATGATTTTACTAAAAATTATTCTGATGCAATCAAATATCATCGCGAAGCGTTAGCGATTCGAGAAATCTTAGGTGATAAACGCAGTATTGCCGATTCTTTAAATAATATTGGTATTATGTATTATTTTACCCAAGAATATGATAATGCTTTGGAATATTACAATAAAGCTTTGCATTTACAACAAGAAATTAATGACCGTTGGGGCGAAGCGAAAGCGCAAAATAATATTGGAATTGTTTATAAAGATAAAGGGGATTTTAATAATGCACTGAGTAATTATTTAGAAGCGATTACTTATTGGGAAGAAGTAGATAATAAATATGAATTAGCCAATATTTATAACAATATTGCTTATGCTTATATGCAATTACATCAATATCAAAATGCAAAAGACTATTTAGATAAAGCGATGAAAATCGCCCAAGCTTCAGATTTTAAGGAAGTTTTAAAAGAAACCTATGATTTTATGGCGAAATGGTATGAGCTCCAAGAAGATTACAAAAATGCTTTAGTTTTTTCTCGTAAATCTTTCGATATGAATAATAGTTTGTTAAGTGAAGAAAGCACTAAAAATCGGGAAGAGTTGCAAACTAAATATCAATCTGAGCAAAAAGAACGAGAAATTGAGCTTTTAAAGAAAGATAATAATATTCAGCAATTAGAATTAGATAGACAGAAATTAGTGGCAAACTTAATTTTAGTCGGTTTGAGTTTGTTATTGTGTTTGATGGCATTTTTAGGCTATCTATATCATTTAAAGAAAAAAGCTCATAAAGAGTTATCGGATTTATATCAATTATTAGCGATTGAAAAAGATAAAACTGACCAGTTATTGCTCAATATTTTACCCAGTAAAGTGGCAAATGATTTAAAAGAACAGGGTAAAACTCAGCCTGAATTATTTGAAAATGTGACGGTATTTTTTTCTGATATCGTCAATTTCACTCGAACCTCTGAGCAATTAAACCCTAAAGATTTGATTGAAGAATTAAATGAAATGTTTACGGCTTTTGACAGTATTGTGGAACGTAATCATTGTGAACGGATAAAAACTATTGGTGACGCATATTTATGTGTGTGCGGGATGCCAGAAACGAATGCAGACCATGCTTTAAATATTGTTAAGTCCGCCATTGAAATTATGCAGTATGTAGAAAGACGTAACCGTAACGCCGCTGTTGAATGGAAAATTCGTGTAGGGATTCATTCGGGCAGTGCGGTGGGTGGCGTAGTGGGTGTGAAAAAATATATTTACGATGTATTTGGTGATACGATTAATACCGCTTCTAGGATGGAATCTAATTCACAATCTATGCAAATTAACCTTTCTGCTTCAACTTATGAGTTAGTGAAAGCGTTTTATCCCACGATAGATAGGGGAATGCTGGATGTGAAGGGTAAAGGATTGATGCAAATGTATTTTATTGATAGAGAAGCAATAAAAAACCGTTTAGAAAAACCGCTAAGTTATCAAGAAATTTAGCGGGGAGCAACATTGGGGAGCAACGTTAATGACAATGGAACAGCGACAATTCTTGCGTTACCCAGTTGATACGCCTTTACAAGTAAAACGTTTGGCTAATTCTAGCAGCGTAGAGTTAGATATTGTACACGCAACCAATGTGGGTTATGGGGGGTTAGCCTTTATTTCTGAACATGCTTGGACACCGAATGAAGTGATTCAAATCAGCATTTTAACTGACCCGCCGTTTGAATTTATTGGTAAAGTGATGTGGTGTCGTAAAAACTATGTTGCTTATGAAGTTGGCATAGAATTTATGGCAAAAAAAGCGAATTTATTTGAAGAGTTATTGCGCATTGAGCAATTTTGTCGCTCTGTGGCATAATAAAAACCTTCTTTTATAATCAAAGATTTATATTTTTTGAGCGTAAAGGAAGGTTTTTTTATTGCTTATTGGTAATAATGTTATAATGTTGCAAAATAGAATTAATTGCATAATAATACTGGTAAAATTTTTTAACAAGGAAGTGAATCGTATGTCAGTTTTTCCGCGTAGTTCGTTGCTTTACTGGAGTGGACGACAGCGTTTTATATTAGCGTTGCTCTTAGTCGCTGTTTTATGGTTTGCGGTGATATGGGCACTGATGTAGCAATGATTCAACTAGAAAATATAACAATTAGCTATGCGCGACATCCCGCCGTTCATCATGTTTCTGGATGTTTTGTCCAAGGCAGTTTAACGGGGATTGTAGGTCCTAATGGCGCAGGTAAAAGTAGTTTATTGCAAGCCATTATGGGGTTATTGCCGATTAATGAAGGACGCATTATGCGTCAAGTTGTGCCCGCGCAAATTGCCTATTTGCCACAGTTGGCAGAAATTGACCGCAGTTTTCCAATGAATGTGTTAGATACGGTGTGTTTAGGACATTGGCAACAATTTGGAAAATTCAAAGCTTTAGAAACCCAACAACGCGAGCAAGCGCGGGCGGCATTGGCAGAGGTGGGTTTGTCTGGATTTGAACGGCGTTCGATTCAAAGTTTATCGGTCGGGCAATTTCAGCGGGTCTTATTTGCCCGTCTGATTTTACAACAAGGGCAAGTTATTCTATTAGATGAGCCGTTTGCTGCTTTGGATACGCGGACGACGGAAGATTTATTAAAAGTGTTACAACGCTGGCATCAAGAAGGGCGCACGGTAGTGGCTGTGCTGCATGACTTGGAACAAGTGCGGGAATATTTTCCCCAAACACTTTTATTAGCGCGTGAACTGATTGCTTGGGGCGCGACGGCAGAAGTTTTAACCCCTGCCAATTTAAAACGGGCAAAAACAATGGCGGAATATTGGGATGAATCCGCCCGCGAATGTGTGCGCAACAGTGCATAACAGCGCGATTTTTCAGTGAGAAAATTATGGATTGGGTCAATGGATTATGGCAGCCCTTCAGTGAATTTAGTTTTATGCGGCGGGCTTTGGTCGCATGTATGGCAATCAGTTTGGGAAGCGCGCCGCTGGGCGTGTTATTAGTACTGCGGCGAATGAGTTTGATGGGCGACGCAATGTCGCACGCTGTTTTACCAGGGGCGGCGTTGGGGTTTTTAGTGATGGGCTTTTCTGTGCCCGCGATGAGTATTGGCGGTTTTGTGGCGGGTTTAATGGTAGCGTTATTAGCGGGTTTAACTTCGCAATATACCTCGCAACGAGAAGATGCCAGTTTTGCCGCTTTTTATTTGATTTCTTTGGCATTAGGTGTGTTGTTAATTTCCATTCAAGGCAGCGCAATGGATTTAATGCACATTTTATTTGGGACGATTTTAGCCGTCGATGATGCGTCATTATTGATGCTCGCCAGTATTACGACGTTTACTTTATTAAGTTTAGCGTTGATTTATCGTCCGCTGATTTTGGAATGTTTTGACCCCAAATTTTTGCGTGCAGTGGGGGAACGCGGCGGTTTATATCACGTTATTTTTTTATTTTTAGTCGTGATTAATTTAGTGGCGGGCTTTCAGGCATTGGGCACATTAATGGCAGTTGGCTTGATGATGTTACCTGCTGCGACGGCGCGTTTTTGGACAAATGAAATCGACCATTTATTGTGGATTGCTAGCGGTTTGGCGGTTTTAGCGGGTTATGTAGGTTTGTTGATTTCTTATCATGCGGATGTTCCATCGGGACCAGCGATTATTTTAACAGCGGGCGTGGCTTATTTAATTTCCCTATTTGTGGGAACTGAAGGCGGTGTGATGGTGCGCTGGTGGAAACAGCGGCGACATTTAGAAGGCTAAAGTTTGTTAATCAGTTTTTTTCGAGGCATGTAGTTTGGAAGAGTACATGCCTTTTTTATTGCCTATTATTTGGGAGTTAATCATGCGTCATTTTATTGTTGGGGTGTTAAGTTGTGTGTTAATAAATTCAGCGTGGGCGGAACCGCTGCAAATTGTGACTACCTTTAGTTTATTGCAGGATATTACGCAGCGCATTACGCAGGATAAAGCGAAGGTGTATACCTTAGTCGGCGCAAATGAAGACGCGCATGTTTACGAACCCAAGCCGACTGATATTAAATTACTGAAGCAATCGCAAATGGTGATTATGAACGGTTTAGGTTTTGAGGGCTGGATGGAGCGTTTAGTACAATCTGCGCAATATCAAGGGGGGTTAGTTACTGCATCGGAAGGGATTAAAACCTTAAGCAGTGAAGAAGAAGGTGAGGAACATGCGCATGAAGAACATCATGCACATGGAAAATTCGACCCGCACGCTTGGCAAAATGTCGCTAATGTTGAGCAATATGTACGCAATATTAAAAATGCGTTGGTAAAAATTGATAGTGTAAACGCGGCGGAATATGAGCGGAATGCTGAGGTATATCTTCAAGAGTTGCGGAGTTTGCATCAATGGATTCAGCAACAGATTGCGACTGTGCCGTTGGAGAAACGCAAAGTGATTACTTCGCATGATGCGTTTAGATATTTTGAGCAAGCTTATGGCGTGCAATTTTTAGCGGCGCAGGGGGTGAATACTGAATCTCAATCTTCTGCAAAAACCATTGCAAAATTAATTCAACAAATGCGGCAGGAAAAGATTAAAACGGTATTTGTAGAAAATATTAGTGACCCGCGTTTAGTGTCACGCATTGCGAAAGAGGCGAATGGCGTTTTAGGTGAGCCTTTATTTTCGGATGCTTTATCCAAGAAAGGCGAGGGTGCGGAAACTTATATTGAGCTGATGAAAAGTAATGTACTGCATTTAAAGAAAGGAATGTTGATAGATTAGTAGCCCAAAAGTGATCCCA
>CAZKST010000025.1:0-20587 GCA_964555395.1 uncultured Thiotrichaceae bacterium
AGAGTATCTAAATCATCTAAGCCGCCTAAATCGTCATCGGCTTTCACATCATCAGTGGCTAAGTCTAAATCTAAACCGTCATCTGCTGCGCCCGTGTCTAAACTGTCCAGAGTATCTAAATCGTCTAAGCCGCCTAAATCGTCATCGGCTTTCACATCATCAGCGGCTAAGTCTAAATCTAAACCGTCATCTGCTGCGCCCGTGTCTAAACTGTCCAGAGTATCTAAATCGTCTAAACCGCCTAAATCTAAGTCATCGTCTGCTGCAGCTGCGGCGGGTTGGTCATCCTCTAAGTCTAAGGACAAGCCATCATCTGTATCAGTCGCTAAGTCTAAATCTAAACCATCATCATCTAAACTTAATTCATCTGCGGCGGCGGTATTTGTGGCAGGGGTATCATCTAAATTTAAATCTAAATCATCGCCTAAATCTAAGCCATCATCAGCGGCGGTGCTAGGTGTATCGTCCATATCTAATGAATCGAGTTCATCTAAACCTGCTAAATCATCATCAACGGCGGTAGTCGTTGCATCACCAAAGTCTAAATCGTCATCAGTCGCGTCTAAGTTATCCAACTCGTCCATGGTGTTGAACATCTCATCTTCACTACTGAGATTTTCTTGACTCATGTCTAGGGTGTCAACGGCTTCATCATTGGCTTCACTTGCCTTAGCATCACCGCTCGCAAACATCATACCCGCGCCAATCGCAGCAGCACCAGCAATTCCAGCGGCTGCCATGGTCGCGCCACTCATGCCACCGCCACCAGCAGCAGGCGCGGCGACTGCTCCTGAACCCCCACCTGCAAGTAAAGTGCGTCCAGTATTCATGTCTTGCCATAACGTTTCTGCACGTTCCCAGTGCGAACTAGCTTCACCCGCGGTATTGCGTAAAACTAAAGCTTCTTGCTCGAATTGCTCAGGTTTATTGGCTAATGAATATACTTCTAACAATTTTGTGCGATAAGCTTGCTGTTTAGGATTTTGTGCTAACGCATCTTTGAGCATATTTTCAGCTTGTTCATAGCGTTCATACGCAATATAAACATCCACTTCTTCCATTAATTCAGAATCAACTTCGCCTACATCATCATCTTCAACATTATCTGAATCACGCGCTTGTGCCATTAAGCGTTCGATTTGCTCTTCGATACTTTCATTATTATTGCCGTCAAAATCATTATCTGCTTTTTGATTGGCTTCACGTTCTAAACGGTCTAATTCTGCTTCAATTTCTGCTTCTTCTTGTGCTTGTTTACGACGACTGAACGCCGCAAAACCTAATCCACCTAATAACACCGCTAAACCGCCGCCGAGGCTATACCAACCACCGGGTATGCTTTCCACTGTTTGGTTAACCATATCCATTGTGGAAGTGGGTTGATAATCATCCACAGGCGGGGCTTTTGCCTGTTGCACAGTGGGCGGAGTTGCAGGTTTAGGTGTTTCTGGTTTGTGTTCTGTTGCTGTGGTAGGCGCGGGAGTTGTTCCTGTCGCTGCTTCTGTACCTGTTCCTGAATTGCTTGCAGTCGTTGTGCCGCCCGTTGTACCGCCGCTTGCTGTATTAGGGCTAGAAGTGTTAGCACCTGTCCCCGTACTTGTAGCATTTGTGGGAGTTGATGATGTTGCGGGTGTCGTTGCAGCCGCTACATTTTCAGGCGTTGTCGTTGTAGCAGGTGTTACAGCCGCCGCAGTTGGTGTGCCCGTTGTCCCTGTTCCTGCTGTTGTTGTAGCTGTGGCGGGAGTTGTCGGAGTTGTTCCTGTCGCTTTGGCGGGGTCTGTGGTTTTTGCAGCATCAGGCGTTTTGCTTGGATTTGCCGTTGTCCCCGCTGGCGTGTTATGCACAACCGCCTCATCCGCTAAACTTGTTCCTGTGCCATTGGTTGCACTTGCTAAAGTGCTTGCTTTATCCGTGGCTTTAGGGTCAGTAGGTTTAGTCGTATTAGCTGTATCTGTCGCAGGTTTAGTCGCGGTTGTGGCATCAGCAACTTTGGTTTCTACAGGTTTTGTACTTGCATCTGTAGGTTTTGTTGTGCTAGTCGCGGGCGTTGTGCCTGTAGTTGATGCCGTCGCTGGAGTTTTGCTGCTATCTGCGGGTTTAGTTTCTGGCGTTTTAGCAGGCGTTGCACTGGTCGTGCTCGCACTGCTTGCTGTTGTTGTATCAGTCGCTTTGGCGGGCGTTGTAGCAGTGGCTGGTGTTTTATTTACGAGCTCGCTAGCAGGTTTAGCTTGTGCTTGTTGCGCGGTATCAACAACGGGTGTGATAGGGGTAACAGCGGCTGTTTTAGCGGCAGCGGGGTCAGCTGAATTTTTCAAGCGCGTTTGCAATTCAGCCATTTGCTTATTTTGAATTTCAATCATTTTCCGCAATTCGTCTAATTGCGATTTCATGCTGGTGACTAAACTGCGTGTAGAATCTAATTGTTTATTTAAATCATCATTTTCAGAGCGAACAGAAGCATTTTCTTCGCGTAATTTATCTAAAGCGGCATCTAATTGTTGTGCACTGCCCAATGCGCCCGCATTGTCAGTATCAGAACCGCCGCGAATGCGTAAAGATGCACCGCTATTGTCGGTATTAGCAGCTTTTAAACGGTCAGGCGTGGCTTCAGTGGCTGCCGTAGGGGTTTTATCTGCTAATTGGGTGCGGGTATTTTGCCGAGAAGCACTGGCTTGTGCCATTTGCGCAGTCACAGATTCACTTGGCACACGCAAAACTTGCCCAGTTTTTAAGCGATTCATATCGCCATTAATAAAGGCTTGTGGATTGCTTGAATAAATCGCGTCCATGTGCCGTTGCAAAGACGCGCCTTCAGGTAATGACTTTTGGGCAATTTCCCATAAGCTGTCATTTTGTACCGTTGTATAATCATTGCCTTGCACTGAAGCAGTGTTAATGCGGGGCGCGGTATTGGTCGGGCGACGCACAACAGCAGGTTTTGATTGGGATAACGGACGCATAGGCACTGGTTTACTGACCACCGCCGCGACTTTTGGTTCTTCAACAGGTGTGGCTGCTGTATACGTTGGTGGGTCTAATAAAACAGTATATTCACGCAAAATCCGTCCGCTGGGCCAATTGACCTCTACTAAGAAGTTTAAAAAAGGCTCGCGCATCGGTTGCGATGTCGTGACTTTTAATACAGCTTCATTTTTAGTCGCAGAAGTTGAAACTATCTCAAATTTCAACGAACTAAGGACAGGCAATTTATCCAACCCCGCCCGCCGAAAAGCGTCGGATGTCGCCAGCGAAACTTTCAGATTATCAATATCTCCGCGTGGAATGGCTAAAATATTGATGGTGGCTTCGAGTGGGTCATTCAATTTGGAACGCACATCGATTCCACTCAAACCGAGTGCCTGAGCCTGCTGCGTAGAGAGCATCCCTACTAAGGCTAAGACTGCTGCCGACAGTTGTTTCATTGCAATTCTCCTTTCACCTTACCGTCTTGAGTACCGTGAGGCTTTCTATATCCTAATATGAAAGACATTTGGAGGCAGTCGGTAAGAGCGCGACGCACTTCGCGTTGACTGTCCTCGCGCTGAAGTGTGAGTTTATGGGGTTAGCATGAAGCTTGTAAAAGTCATGTTGTATGAAATGGGGGTTACGCAGTGAGAAAAAAGCTGCTTGGTGTAAGCTTGACTTGAATTCAGTAAAGTTATCATTAAGTTTTAAAATCTTTGAGTTAACAAGTAGGTTGCTTTTTTAAAGCTGTGTATGGTTAGTTGATTCCCTAAGAGGCTGCTAAACTATAATGTCAGCGCGTTTAAGCAGTGCGGAGGAATTTCTCGCTCAGGCTTAAATCCTATCTGCAAATTTTGCAGCAAGCGGAATCAACTCCCCCGTAATATGCGGATATTATGACATGTTTTGTGCTAACTGCATAACTCCGCATGTCGTTTATAAATAATCTCTGATTAAAATTTCTGCAATTTGAATGCTGTTTAAAGCCGCACCTTTGCGAATATTGTCAGAAACCACCCACAAATTAAGTCCGCGTGGGTGAGAAATATCTTCGCGAATCCGTCCAACAAAGGTTGCATCTTTGCCAGCAGCTTCAGTCACCGCGGTAGGATAGCCACCTGCTTCACGTTCATCTAACACAGTCACACCAGAGGCTTTGCTTAATAATTCGCGAGCTTGTTCAGCGGTGATTTTGTCACGCGTTTCAATGTGAACCGCTTCAGAATGTCCGTAGAATACGGGAACACGCACGGCGGTTGGGTTCACTTGAATCTTGGCATCTTCCATAATTTTATGGGTTTCCCATACCATTTTCATTTCTTCTTTGGTATAGCCATTGTCCATGAACACGTCGATATGCGGTAACACGTTAAAAGCAATTTGCTTAGGATACACTTCAACTGTGACAGGTTTGAAATTTAAAATTTCGCGGGTTTGACGGTCAAGCTCATCAATCGCTTCTTTACCCGTCCCTGAAACAGATTGATAAGTTGCAACGTTAATCCGTTCAATCCCTACTGCATCATAAATTGGTTTTAAAGCGACCAACATTTGAATCGTTGAGCAGTTTGGATTCGCAATAATGTTGCGGTTTTTATATTGTGCAATCGCGTGTGGATTCACTTCAGGCACAACTAAAGGAATATCGGCATCTTGACGGAATTGTGACGTGTTATCAACCACGACACAACCCGCTTGTCCAGCGCGTGGCGCGTGGATTTTAGACACAGAAGCCCCAGGCGAAAATAAACCAATTTGTGCTTTACTAAAATCAAACGTTTCTAAATCTTCAATGGCGTATTCTTTCCCTTTAAATGCAATTTTTTTGCCCACTGAGCGCGCACTGGCTAAGGGATAAAGATTGCCTACAGGAAAATTACGCTCTTCTAAAATGGCTAACATGGTTTCGCCCACAGCACCTGTCGCGCCAACCACAGCAACATCAAATAAACGACTCACGATATTTTTGCTCCTAATTATTATTGTGAGATAAAAATAACTTTGTTGGGAATTTAACCCTATAAAATTTTTACAATTTAGCTTGTAACACTGCGACCACTGCGTCACCCATTTCGCGGGTGTTAACTAACGTTTGGTTTGCCGCGTTTTTAATATCTGGCGTTCTTAAACCATCTTTTAACACTTGACGCACCGCATTTTCGACTTGGTCAGCTAATTCTGCTTGTCCAAAACTGTAACGTAACAGCATAGCAACTGATAAAATCATCGCTAAAGGATTGGCGCAATTTTTCCCTGCAATATCAGGCGCAGAGCCGTGAATAGGCTCATACATGCCTTTGTTATTTACGTCCAAAGAAGCAGAGGGTAACATGCCAATTGAACCCGTCAATTGCGAAGCTAAATCGGATAAAATATCGCCGAACAAGTTCCCTGTGACAATCACATCAAATTGTTTAGGATTGCGAACAAGTTGCATTGCAGCATTATCCACATACATGTGTGATAACTGCACTTCGGGATAATCTTTAGCCACGCGAATTACAATTTCTTTCCATAATTCAGAGCATTCTAAAACGTTAGCTTTTTCAACAGAACACACGCGCTTATTGCGTTTCATCGCGCTGTCAAAAGCGACCCGCGCAATTCGCTCAATTTCAGATTCGCTGTATAACATGGTGTTAAAGCCTTCGCGCTCGCCATTGGGCAAAGTACGAATGCCACGCGGTTGACCGAAATAAATATCGCCTGTCAATTCCCGCACAATTAAAATATCTAAATCTGCTACAACTTCAGGTTTCAGCGTCGAAGCCTCTGCTAATTCAGGATATAAAATCGCAGGGCGTAAATTAGCGAACAACCCTAATTCAGAACGCAATGCTAACAATCCGCGCTCAGGACGAATAGAACGCTCAATCGTGTCCCATTTAGGGCCCCCGACGGCGGCTAATAACACGGCATCCGCTTGTTTGACTAAGGCTTGTGTGGCAGGTGGAAAAGGACTGCCCGCTGCATCAATTGCCGCGCCACCGATTAAACCATTTTCTAATTTAACATCTAAACCAAACGAAATTTTTAACGCATTCAACACTTTCACAGCTTCCGCCATGATTTCAGGTCCAATGCCATCCCCCGCTAAAATTGCTATTGTTTTGGTTGTCATTCTTTGCTCTATTCCTTAAAACTTAAAATTTACCCATGCTGTATATCAGCATGAATTAGCGATTAAATTTTTAACCTTAGCTAAATAACCAAGGCGCGGTTTGTTGACGACGTTGTTCATAATCACGAATGGCAGCTGCTTGTTGTAAAGTTAAACCAATATCGTCTAAACCATTTAATAAACAATGTTTTCTAAATTCATCAATCGCAAAACTAAAACTATCACCGTTTGCCGTTGTTACTGTTTGTGTTGCTAAATCAACGGTTAAATGATAATTCGGCGTACTAAACAATTGTTGGAACAACATATCCACTTGTTCCTCTGCTAAAACCACGGGCAAAATACCATTTTTAAAGCAGTTATTATAAAAAATATCGGCAAAACTTGGCGCGATTAAAGCTTTAAAACCGTAGTCTAATAATGCCCAAGGCGCATGTTCACGGCTTGAACCACAGCCAAAATTGCGGCGGGTCAATAAGATTTCAGCTCCTTGATACTGCGGTTGATTTAAGACAAACTCTGTATTTAAAGGACGTTTAGAACAATCCATGCCAGGTTCGCCATGGTCTAAATACCGCCATTCATCAAACAAATTAACGCCAAAGCCTGTACGATGAATAGACTTCAAAAATTGTTTAGGAATAATCGCATCTGTATCCACATTCGCGCGGTCAAGCGGCGCGACTAATCCGTGTAACGTCGTAAAAGCCTGCATGATAATCAAAAACTCTCTATATCAGTTGAGGTAAGAAAAAATAACGCCTGTTTTATTATAAGCGAGTTGTTGCTAGACATAAAACAGTATCATAATAGATTTCTTTAAATTTGCGATGTAAATTGATAGATAATGTAACTTTTTTAGTATAGCCGCGCTATCCTAATCTGTATCACAGCTCCTGTGAGTGTTTTTTTAGCCTGAATTAACTAGCGAAATTCCGATGCCTTTCATTCCTCTTTCAGATTTTACGCTTCATTATGAGCACACAGGCAATGGCAAAATTCCTGTTTTATTGCTGCATGGCAATTTTGCTTCGTGGCGTTGGTGGTTGCCGAGTTTAAAATTATTTCATCAAAGCCCGTATAAGGTCTATTTACCTGAAATGCGCGGGTGTGGCGATTCTGAATATCCAGCGGATGGTTATCACATTTCGCAATTAGCGCATGATTTACATGAATTTGTTAAAACTGTAAATACAGGTGCATTGCATCTGGTCGCCCATTCGCTCGGCGGCGCGGTGGCGTTGCAATTTACCCTTGACCATCCTGAATTAGTTAACAGTCTATTGCTTGTTGACCCTGCGCCCGCTGAAGGGATGCCGCATTTGCGCAAATCTGCCAGCTCTGGAATTTCTATTAACTATGTGCTGCGCTCGCTCGATTTGAATCGCTCTATGTTAAAACGTATGTTTAAACAAATGATTCCTACCTTAGATAGCGATTCTCCGCTTTTCAGCTCACTGGTCAATGATGCAGAAAGGATGTCGCCTATCGCGCTTGAAGGTTTTTTACTCTCGCTGGCGAGTTGGTCAGTGCAGGGGCGGTTGCATGAAATCCAAGTACCCACGTTAATTTTGCTGGGTGAACGGGATGGCGTTGTCAAACATGATGCGGTCGAACGCACGGCGGCGGCATTAAAACAAGGGGAATTATTAAAATTACCCAATGTTGGGCACGCGCCGCAATTAGAGCAGCCTGATTCTTTTAATCAAATTTTATTTGAATTTTTAGAAAAACAACGCTTAGACAAACAAACACAATTAAGTATGTTGGAACGTTTGCGGGGGTTAGGCGGCAGTTTCCACAAAGAAACGTGGAAAGAATGGTTAAGAAAAAAATGGAATGGCGATTAACAGTAAAAACAGTGTATTAAATTTGAATTTCCCCCTTTAAGAAAAAAAGGGGGCGATAATACTCCAATCAAGAATAATGTCTTATTTTTATTATAACTATTTGTTGATTCGATATTTATAATCCGCTCTGAGCAAGCAAAATTTATCTACTAACCATAATTGGCTTGCCGCTCAGAATAGTGCTTTAAATCGGTAGTGAGGAAAGTTTTAACAGGCAGGTATTGTTGATGATTATCGCTAAATGTTAATTCAATCATGCCATTAACGACATTCAAAGAACTGGAACATAAATAATTATCCGCAGATTGCATTCTTAATTCGCTAAACCGTCCAAAACATTCGCAGATTTGTTTAGCTGTCACTGTTGCAGGTTCAGCATAATCTAAGTAGGGATATTGATTGGTTAAATTACAATCTAATAAGTCTTCAACAGAGTGCAAATGATAACGATAAGGGTCGTTAAAATGCCATAAAGCAATTTGTCCGTTGGTGTAATTAATCGTACAGTGGAAAATACCATGTTCTAAAATTAATTTTTCTACCATCGCATGAATTTTATAACGATGTTGGTCAATTAACGAGAAAATACGTTTTACAGTGGGCGGAATGGCGGGCGCGGCGGCTGTCCCTTCTTCTTGCAATTGAGACAGAGAAACGACTGGGCGGGGTTGGGGAATATTTAAAGGTAAATGGCGAATATCAAAATCACCAATTAAAAAACCAAGAAACTTAGACTCATTCATCACAGGTTGCACTGCGCTAATGCTAGGACGACCTGTTGTTTGACTGATATATACAGAAGATAATGAAAAACAACGTTTAGGCGCGAGGCTAACCGCATAAGGACGGCGAGATAAGTCTTGACCACGATAGCTCACATCAATCCCACAGGGACTCACATTAGAACTAACCTGTTTTCCTTCTTTATCAATAATATATAAAAGTTGTAAATAAGGGGTATTAGAAAATTGCGCTTTTAATATCGCATCAATTTGATCGACATCGTCCCACACTACAGCACATTGATGTGCGATTGATACGAGAGATGGCTCGATAATTCCCGTTAATAATTTGCGCTGCTCACCCAGCGTTGATTTTACCCACATACCAGTTCTCCTAAGCTTCTATCAAGAGCCTAGCTTTTTTTACATGATTAGATTGATAGACTTTGCTTTTACAAGCCTACTTTTTAGTAATCTTAGTTGATAAGCATAGTCTGATTAGTTTGTGCAACGCAAGATAGAAAATTCACGAATTTGTAAAATAATTTTCTTGACAGTCAAACAATTTTATGCATCTTTGATACCTAAAAATATTTGATTGTTCACAAAATCCTCACATTTTCTTCGCACTCTCTCCTTAATCCTAGTGCATTATTGTGATTATGAAATCACTTAAATCAAAAATTAACGGATTGATATTAAGTGGTAAACTCACTTGTATAATCAATGAATTAGGAGAAAGATTATGTTACGTTTATCAGGTTTATCCATGGCTTTGTTATTAGGTGTTGTTAACCCAGCCATCACTTTTGCACAGCCTCCAGATCATCCAGCTTTACAAGCAATGATGGCAGCTTATGATACAAACAGCGACGGCACAATTAGCACCGCAGAATTTCAAGCAGGGCGCGCAAGCGATTATGCAACAGCCGATAGCAATAGCGATGGCGTTTTAAGTTTAACAGAATTACAAACTTTTGAGACCACCAAAAAAGCAGCGATGGAAACTAGCCGTTTTACTAGCTTAGATACTGATAGCAGTGGCACATTAAGTGTAAGTGAATTTTTAGCAAATGCCCCAAGTGACCGCGTAGGCGTAGAAACCACATTATTCGGTTTAGCGGATACTGATAAAAGCAACAGCTTAAGTAGTGCCGAATTTGCCGTATTACATTCTGAGCAAAAACGAGTTTGGCGCGCATTTGCCATGTTAGATGCTAATGGAGATGGTTCAATTTCCAAAGATGAATTTGTAAATGCAGATTTTCCAAGCAGCGGTGGACGGGGAGGCAAGCATCGCTAACCCATCAAGTTCGCAACTGACTTAACTCCAGAGAAATGTAAGTGCTGTTATGGAGCAACTTCTAATGAGGAGTTGCTCTTTTTGCATTTAGCTATAAATGAGAAACTAGATTATGAAAATACATTTCATAAAATTGAATCTTTTTACTAAATTCTTTCTTGCCTTTTTCATTACTTGTATATTAATTGGCGGAATGATTTTCTATGCAACGTATTTAAATTTACGCAATGGGTTTATTGAGTATCAACATAGTCTTGAAAATGAAAAACTACAAAAATTAATTACAAAATTACAAGAGCTTTATAAAAAAGAACAAAATTGGAATTTTTTACGCGACCATAAACAATGGCGAATTATTGCTATTAATGCTTTAGATGATAATCCTGAAGAAACGCTAAAAAACATAGATAAATTTGAAAAAGGACGAAAACCACCATTCAAAGATGATTTCGGCAGGCATATACCACCTGAAGAATTTCATTTTTTAGGTTTTCCGCCTCCTCCTCCTAGAGAAAGATTAGCTTTTCATGAAGGTAGAGAACCGCATGAACATTTTGAGGGTAAAGAACCAAGACCAAAACCCAATCCTAATAATTTTGGCTTACCACTTCGTACCTCTTTATTAAATGAAAATAAAGAACCAATTATAGAAGCTCCTTTTAGCAATTTTTCCAAAAATGAAAATAAGAGTTCTCCTAAAACCAATAATCGTTTATTAGAAATTAAACTGGAAAATGAAACGATTGGTTGGTTAAGTATTTCTTCATTTAATATAGAAATAGATAAACTTGCTAGTAATTTTTTAGCACAACAACAAAAAACTAACTTATTAACTACACTCTTAGTTTTTCTAGTTGCTGCCTTATGTGCTTTACTTTTTACGCGCCAATTTTTAACGCCAATTCGCCAAATCGCTCAAGCAGCACGGAGTTTAGGAGGTGGTAATTACCAAACCCGCATTCATTTAAATAGACAAGATGAATTAAATCAACTTGCTAACGACTTTAACAGTCTTGCACACACTTTAGAACTAAATGAACAAGCTCGCCGTCAATGGATTGCTGATATTTCGCATGAATTACGCACGCCGCTAGCTATTTTGCGCGGTGAAATTGAAGCAACACAAGACGGTATTCGGCAATTAACGCCCGAAACTTTAAAATCCTTACATGCGGAAGTGATGGGATTAAGCAAATTAGTAGATGATTTATATGAACTTGCTTTATCTGATTTAGGTG
Organism: uncultured Thiotrichaceae bacterium; assembly: GCA_964555395.1. Lineage (GTDB taxonomy): Bacteria > Pseudomonadota > Gammaproteobacteria > Beggiatoales > Beggiatoaceae > CAZKST01. Next base: position 11,199 of record CAZKST010000025.1, read on the forward strand.
CTTTAGATTATCGTAAAGAACCCCTGAATATTGTTGAGTTGTTAAATGATGTATTACTCGCTTTTGAATATCGTTTTAAGCAAAAAAATATCAAAATTGATAATCAACTGCCAGAAATCGCAACCTATTTAGTGGATGCGGATATGCGGCGTTTAATTCAATTGTTTAATAACTTATTGGAGAATTCTTTACGTTACACTTATGAAGCAGGTCAATTACAAGTTCTTATCAATTTAAAAGAACAAAACATTGAAATTCTTTTTCAAGATTCTCCACCTGCTGTGCCAGATGAAGCATTGCCTCGTTTATTTGAACGTTTATTTAGAGTTGATAAAGCGCGTACCCGTGCGCTGGGGGGTGCGGGTTTAGGTTTAGCGATTTGCCACAATATTGTAGAAGCCCACAACGGCACGCTAACCGCGTATCATTCTCCACTTGGCGGTTTAGGTATTTGTATTACTTTTCCACTTTATGAGGCGTAAAAATGGGAGTTAATGCCAATCACGACACAGAAAATGCAATAAAACGCACAGTTTTAATTGTTGAAGACGAAATTAAATTAAGCAGTTTAGTCGCTGATTATTTAAAACAATCAGGATTTTTAACGGAATGTATTGCCGATGGTGCATTAGTCTTACCATGGTTAGAAAATAACAATGCCGATTTAATTATTTTAGATTTAATGTTGCCAAATAAAGATGGCATTGATATTTGTCGCGATATTCGCCGTTTTTCTGAAGTGCCGATTATTATCGCCACCGCACGGGTGGAAGAAATTGACCGTTTATTAGGTTTAGAATTAGGCGCAGATGACTATATTTGTAAACCTTATAGCTTGCGCGAGTTAGTTGCGCGGGTAAAAACCATTTTACGCCGCGTAAAATTGACGCAATTAGCGGGACAAACTGCGGCAACAATGACCGCCGTCGACTTTATTGTGGACAGTGAACATTATCAAATTCGTTTTAGAGAACACGCTTTAGATTTAACTCCCGCCGAATATCGTTTGCTCAGCACGCTCTTAACGCCTTGTGGGCGGGTTTATTCGCGTGCACAACTCTTAGAACGCCTTTACACAGACCATCGCATTGTCACCGATAGAACCGTCGATACACATATCAAAAACGTCCGCAAAAAACTTGCTGATTTACATCCCGAAGCTGACCGCATTCGCTCCATTTATGGCGTGGGTTATAAAATGGAATTAGAAGTAGAAATTTAAAATAATCAGTTTCCTTTGGTGTCTGAACCACAATTCACATAATTGATTTAATTTCCTCAATTTAAAAATCATTTTTTATGCAAATTAAGCGAATTATGTAAATTAGGGTTCAGACAAAAATGCACTACGTTTCTTCTCAAAAATTAGCAAACTATCGCAAATTCTAATTTACACAGTTGACAAATCGCAAAATTATTCCAAAAATAGAGAGAATACAAGCTATAAACGATACTTGTTAAAGTAATTGTTTAACTTTATCTCTCAATTTCTGCTTATGACTACAGCTTTTTCCCCAACGGCATTATTGCGCTATTTTGAAGTTCAACCGCCCGTCAGCGTCGCGGATTTGCGACATTCATATCGTAAACTAGCGCAACGTCATCACCCCGATAAAGGGGGTAGTAAAGAAGCTTTTCAACAATTGCAGAGCAATTATCAAGCCGCATTACTGCTATGTGATAGCGATAAACCCACGCTATTTAGTTGTTCCGAAGAAGAATTTGCCCGTGCTTGTGAAGCCTCTGTGGAAAAATTTTGGCAACACTATCAAACGTGGCAACAACAACAAAATCGCGAAGCAGAAAAAAAAGCACGCGAATGGGCACGCTATATTGATGAATCTATAGAACGTTGGTGTATAGAAGAAGACTATTATCAAGATTTTAAATCAACACTTGTTCATGATTTAGGCTTAGAAAATCCTGTTGCAATTGAATATGTAGAAGCTTTACTCATTGCTAAACGTTATAAATATCCGCCCCAATACGCATGGAAACAAGTCATTGAAAAATATGGGGATAAACTTGCTCGTGTTCTCTTACCATGGAGCGTTGCGCAGGAGTTGCGCGGACATATTTTTGACTGGGCAGAAAGTTAATCCTGTAAACACTCTTTAAAAATGTTATTTTATTGCTACATTGTTAAATTAACTTTTAGCCAATAATTTTAATAAACCGTGAGGTGTTTATGGATATTTTAGAAACGATTAAACAACAAGTTACCAGCAACCCCGTCATTATTTACATGAAGGGGACTCCCCAATTTCCACAATGTGGTTTTTCTATGCGGGCATCACAAGCTTTACAAGCTTGCGGAGTAGAATTTGCTTATGTGAACGTGTTAGCAGAGCCTGAAATTATGCAAAACTTACCCCGTTTTGCTAATTGGCCTACTTTCCCACAAATTTATGTGAATGGTGAATTAATCGGCGGTTGCGACATCACCGTTGAAATGTACCAACGCGGTGAATTAAAACATTTAGTTGAAGAAGCTGTTAAAAATGCTGCGCCTAAAGCCTAATTGATGCTGATTAAAAAGTTGCCTATTTTGGGCAACTTTAAACTAAAACTACTTTAGTTGTTTAATCTTTCCTTATCTTCTATTGCTTGTTTTTCTAATATTGCTAATTGCATAAAATGCTGTTGCCATTCTTCACACAATACTTGCATCGCTGTATTTGAAGGCAAGCGTAAGGCGTATGCAGTTAATTGCCATGTAATTGTCAATTTATTGAAATAGTCAAATACTTCATTTTTTAAGTTTTGTATTTTACGCAATTGCTGAATACATTCAGTTTCAGTAATATTTTCTTTAAGTTTTAATTGATATTGCGCAACTAAAATTTGTCGACTCGCAAAATATAAAATGCCTACCGCTTGCTCATACTGTCCTGCTTGCCATAATTGCCATGCAATTTGTGCGGGATGCTCAATATGTGTATTTTTTATGTCTATTAATCTTGCTTGAGGCGTGTTTTTAATTAAAGCGACTTCTTTTATTGGCAAAATAAACTTTAAATAGCGTCTATAATAAAAAAGTAGAATTAACACTATAACAAATAAAATCACCCATAAAATATTTTCTATAATTTCTGCTATCAGTAAATTAAAAGAAAAATTCTCAAAATTTGCTAAATTAAACTTATCTAAATCAAACTCTTCTACTTTACCAGTTTCATTAGGAACAATGACATAAGTTTCTTTTGTATCTTTAAAAACTTCTTGTTGTTTAATAGTTCTTATTTTATCTTCAATTTCTTTTTGTGTAGGATATTCTGCTGCTTTAACCGTTGGTGCAACACCGACAGTTAAAAAACAAGCAAAAACAGCAATCATAACCAGATTTGCAACTTGTTGTAAGCGTGAAGCTAACCGCCGAAAATTAATTTCAATGTCCCAACCTTCTAATAAAGTTCTTTGTTTCAAATACAGCATAAAACCCATCGTAATATATAAAGGTTCAATTAAACTCATACTTAAAACTAAAAATAATAAATTAATTAACTCTATCCATATTACTAATTGCTCTGATTTCAATTGCTCTTCATCTATAAGCCAGCTAAAGAAAAAAGTGCTAATGTTTGATTGATAATGTTCAGGAATTAAAAAAGCAATTAATCCAAACAAAGCAAAATAAATAATCAACTCTAAATGAATACAAGTAATTGTTAGCCAAAAAGCCGCTTGTTTAGTTTTCTTAGTTAATAACTTAATCCGCTGCTTACGTTCTTTAGCATTCACGCCTTCCAATTGCCATACAGCTAATAGAAAAGAACGTTGTGTGCTAAAACGCCCCAGCGTTAAATGATAAAACAAATGTGTTTTAAAAATGAGGCTAAGAAGTGATTTAAAAATTTGTGATAAGTTAAGCACTTCACCAAATAAGGCATGGCTAAAAAAATGTAAAATTAAACGGTCATATAAAGGTTTAAACCACCAAATAACTAAGGCACTTACCCATAATAGGTGTGGATAAAACCAATAAACAATAAAAATAATGCTAAAAATAAAAGGTAATGCAAAAACACACCACACTTTTAAAAAAGCGAAAAAGAAGTGTTGCCATAAACGTACGCCTAAATCCATTGCTTCAAAAGAATGACGCAAACGCACATTCATAATTAAACGGTTTAATACCATAAACACTTCCTAAGTTTTTATTGTTGAACGTCCAGCGCGCCAGAAATAAAAAATAACCAATAAAATATTAAATGCACCAATTATATATTTACTATTGTAGTCTAATACATAAGATGACCAAAAAGCCTCTATAAATGCTGCGATAACTAACATCATAATGCTACCATACATTAAAGGCGCGCTATCTAATGCTGCTTGCTGTAATGCTTGTAAGCGGCTAAAACGTTTAGGATGTAATAAAGCAATACCTAATTGAAAACCCGCAGCGGAAGATAAAATAATTGCAGTTAATTCCCAAGCTGAATGTCCAATGACAAAAGAAAAGAAAGGCTCATGAAATCCTAAATGAATTAAATGTCCAGTAATGAAACCTAAAATAACAGCATTAAACAATAAAAAGAATAAAGTCCCTAATCCTAATAAAATTCCTGAAGCATAGCATTGAAATGCAATGCCGATATTATGATAAATATAATAGCCAAACATCATTAAATCACTATCAGAGTTTCTTTCATACTTCAAATAACCATTTTTAGGATTATAGCTGTCTTCCATGCCTGCAATGTCGGAATGAGACAATACATAGTAAATGCTATCTGGATAATATTGTAAACCAATAGCACAAGCTAAAAATACGCCCCAAAATAATACAAAAGAACTTAAAACTACTTTCCATTGTTGACGAACTGCATTAGGAAAAGTAGAGCTAATAAAATAGAAAAACTGGGTTAACCAACTACGTCGTTGTTGATAAAGTTGTTGGTGTCCGCGCAAAACTAATTGATTTAAACGGGCAATTAAATGAGGGGAATAATGTTTACTTTGCGCTAAAGCTAAGTGGTAACAAATTTGACGATATAAACGTGGAAAATGAAGTGGTAAAGGTTTTTCCTTTTTTTTAAAAGAAAAACCAGTCTTTTCTAAAGCGTTTAAGTGTTGTTCTACTTGTTGCCACAAAGCTTCATTTTGTTGTTCAAAAACACGTTGGTGCATTGCTTATTCCTTAAGCAATAAATAATAAAAATTTTTAAGTAACTTTATGTTTGCTTAATAATTCACTAAAATTGACTGGGTTTTTTAACATTTCATGAAATTGTTCAGCGGGTACAGGTTTGCCAAATAAATAACCTTGTACATAATCGCAAGAATGCGTGCGCAAAAAGACGAGTTGCTCTAAAGTTTCTACCCCTTCTGCAACTACAGCTAATTTTAAATTGTGTGCCATTGCAATAATGGCAGTGACTAAAGCACGGTCATCTTCATCTTCTGAAATATCACGCACAAAAGATTGGTCAATCTTTAAGGTATCAATTGGGAAACGTTTCAAATAACTTAAAGAAGAATAACCAGTTCCAAAATCATCTACAGAAATTTGAATACCGAGTTTCTTAATAGCCCGCAAAGTTTCAATGGTATCTTCAGCATTAGGCATAATTAAACTTTCAGTTAATTCTAATTCTAAATGGCGCGGGTCAATTCCAACTTCTTCAATAATACTTTCAATACGACTTAATAAATTTTCTTGAATAAATTGGCGAGCAGATAAATTGACTGAAACATGAATATTTGTTCGGTCTTTTTGTTGCCAAGATAAATTTTCTTTACATGCGGTGCGTAAAACCCATTCGCCGATTGGAATAATTAAACCCGTTTCTTCTGCTAAAGGAATAAATTGTGCAGGTGAAACTAAACTTAATTCAGGACTCCGCCAACGAATTAAGGCTTCTGCGCTGATAATCCGCCCGCTACGAATGTCATAACGTGGTTGATACCACACTTCAAATTCGCCGCATTCTAAGGCTTGACGTAATTTGTGTTCTAAACTCAAACGGGTAGCAGAATCTGCATTTGCACTAGAAACATAGAAGCGATAGTTATTGCGCCCCTGATTTTTTGCCATGTACATACTAGCATCTGCATTTTTCATTAAGCTGCCGACATCGCGTCCATCTTTAGGATAAATACTAATTCCAATACTGGGCGTAATGTATAAATCTTGTTGATTAAAAGAAAAGGGAGCGGTTAATGCTTTAATAATTTGTTCTGCCACAATACCTGCATTTGCAGGTTCTTTAATGTCGCGTAATAATAAAGTAAATTCATCGCCGCCTAAGCGGGCGACGGTGTCTTCAGGTTGGCGGGTGCAACTCAATAAACGGTCAGCCACTTCTTGCAATAATTTGTCACCAGCAGCATGTCCTAAAGTGTCATTGATGTATTTAAAGCGGTCTAAATCAATGAATAACATTGCCAGAATTTCGTTGTTTTCATCAGCGTAATTAATCGCTTGTTCTGCGCGTTTTACAAATAACGCACGGTTGGGCAAATTGGTTAAAGCATCATGATAAGCTTGATAAGTTAATTTTAAATTGAGTTTCTTTAATTCCGCTGTTCTATTAGCAACGGTTTGTTCTAAATGCTCACGGTGTTTTTCTAATTTTTCATCCCGCTCTTGAATCGCAGAAAGCATTTCATTAAAACCCGTATATAAAATCAGCATTTCATCTGTACTATCAGAATGGGCACGCAACGTATAATTTTTCTCAGAAGAAACTCTATAAGTTAAATCTGCTAATTTTAAAATAGAATAACTAATTAAATGTTGTAAAAATACTGAAAGAAAATAAGCCACAATTGTAGAAAAAAACATAATTGTGAGTGCAATGGCACTATAATAATATAAGCGGTCGTAAATGGGTTTTCTGTCCATCATGAGCATAATATAGCCATATTGCTCACCATCTGGCGCAGTCATTGTTAAGGAATATTGTAAAAAATTACTTGAGGAAAAGACGGTATCTATTTGTTGAAAGTTTCCTAATAAAGGTAAAGTTCCTACATTAGAAGGACGCTGATAAGTAGCAATTGGAATTTCACCATGTGCAGGATAAAGTTGTGCTAAAACAATATTAGGATTAGCAGATAAAGCATTTAAAGTTTCTCGTGCTAAATCAGCATCTCCAAATTGCACGGTAGCAATAGCATAAGTTGCAGTAATGCGAGTCTGCATTTTTAAATCATTTTCCATAGTTTGTTTTAATGTCCACACATCATTTGCCATGAAAGCAATACCAGAAAATAATAAAACGGTGATACTTGTTGCTAACATAATCAAAATCAATTTATGGCGAATGGATAGCGCATTAAATCGAATCATTGGAATATTCCTAATAATGTCTTCAAAAAGATACTCATGCTATAAAATAAAAGTTGAAGGATAAGCTGAGTTTTGGAGTTGTAAATAGCACATACTTATCAATACTACATTAATAAACCTTGCCTGCTTGTTTTAAAAGACGTGCATCAAAACGAATGCCAGCTTTTTCAGCAGCGGTTTTGTTTATTTCAAATTGATTCCCTGCTGCATTAGTAAATTCTACCATACCCCCTGCCTGTGCAAATCCACTATCATCATTAACGGTCAGAATCTCTTGTCCTGCGATTTTTGTGTTGGAAAATAAAATATTACAGCTTTCCCCAGCGGGATTACCGCTAATTTTTTTCGCTTTTAAAGGACGACCATTTAACTTTTTCCCACTAATGATGGCTTCTAATTCACTCACATCAATACCGTTGCCAACTATACAAAAATACAGAGGTTCACTTGAACTTTGCCACTTTACATATTGCGCAATAAAATAAAGAGATTGCTCTTTTTCCTTAAGAATCGGTTGGCGATTAAACGTGATTAACAGTATCAACGCAAGCCAAAAACTGATTTTTAGCCAATGGGCAAATAGATTCATAATCTTTCTTGAGGCTAACCAAATACGGAGGTGATTATCCTAAATATATGTAAAACAGGTGGTTGACTAATGAATTTGTATTAAAACAATAGGCTAAAAGGTTATATATTCACATACAAATTCTTGCAACAGAATTCGACCCTTTATTTTAAAGTCCATTTTCCTTACATCGGAAATACAACCGTATATAATCATTTGAAATATTTTTAAATTACCAATTCGTTATCAGTAATTTTAATATCGACATTTTCAAGACGGTAGCGAATGAATATTCGTTAAAACTAAATGCGCTATCACAATAGTAATGCAACAAATTTCAACCGATATTTGGCTGAGCTGCCAGAATTTACTGTCCTACACAGAAATTCTCGGTGAAAGTATAAAGTGTTCTCAAATTTATCACAGTATTTTTCAATCTATTCATATTCGAGGTTATATGTCATCACCTGTTTTCACCACATCAGCCCCCGCTTATCAGCCACGCGTCAAAATTTGTGGCATCACACGCTTAGAAGATGCCTTACTTGCGTGTCAATTTGGCGCAGATGCTTTAGGTTTTGTGTTTTACGCCCCCAGTCCACGGGCTGTTTCTATTGAGCAAGTGCACGCTATTATTGGTCATTTACCCCCTTTTGTAACTACGGTTGGCTTATTTGTAAACGCAGAGCCTGAATTTGTGCATCACGTTTTACAGCACATTCCGCTTGACCGTTTACAATTTCACGGCGAAGAAAATGAAACGTATTGTACGCAATTTGCCAAACCCTATATTAAAGCATTACGCGTCCATGCAATGACGGATTTTGCAACCGAACTTGCGCATTATCCTACCGCACAAGCTCTGTTACTGGATACTTATGTGCAAGGTGTGCAAGGTGGAACGGGGCAAGTATTTGATTGGAAAATAATTCCACAATTTTCCAATAAACCACTTATCATTGCAGGGGGATTAACTTGCGATAATATCACAGATTTATTGAGATGCTGCACTCCTTATGGTGTGGATGTGAGCGGCGGGGTAGAAAGCCAAAAAGGCATTAAATCGGCGGAAAAAATGCAGTTATTTTTACAAAATGTCAAAAAATAGGCACTGTATAACAAAATAACTGCATTTTTAAGAAGAAATCAAGGCAAACGATAATAATAATTATGGCATAGTAGGCGTAAATTGCACATTACGCCAAAATGCCCAATCGCTTTGTGTATGATGATTAGGCAAGTTATCTACTGTTAAGGTTAAACGGGCTGGTTGGGCAAGTGTAAATTTATTGCTATCAAAATTTAAAATGCCTCGGTCTTGTTCATTTTGAAGCGGATTTAAATTGCGTTCAAACAAAGGTGTTTTTCCTGCTAACTCTACTTTAAATGTAATTCCGTCGGTCGGCGTAGGATTAGTTGTGCTATAAGCATCTTTTAAAATGCCAAACTGCCCATGTAATTGATAAGTACCTGCGGGCAATTCAAATTCTACTTTACCATTAGCATGAAGCATAAAAACGGCTT
>CAZKST010000026.1:0-5313 GCA_964555395.1 uncultured Thiotrichaceae bacterium
GTTGTATCATGAATTTGATGACGACAGGAAAAACCGTTTGCAATCACTTGCGCATCAGGCGCGGCGCGTAAGCTGGGTAATAAAGTCTGTTCCGCCATTTCTAAACTCATTTCCACATGTTCGGCTTCAATGCCAAAACTGCCCGCCATGCCGCAGCACGCTGGCTCTATAATTTCAAATTGGAAATTCGGAATCAGTTTTAGCACTTTACGCATTGCTTTAATTGCGCCGAGTGCGTGTTGATGACAATGCCCTTGCACTAACGCGGGCACAGTTTGCGAAATAGCTTTTAATTTTAAATTCAGTTTTTTAGCGGTATGTTCGCGTGCTAAAAACTCTTCTAGCAATAGACTGTTCTGGGCAATTTTTGTCGCCGCATCACCTAAACCTAAAGCTTTATACTCATCTCGCAACGTTAACAAGCAAGAAGGTTCTAAACCAATAATAGTTTGTCCCGCGTCGACTAAAGGTTGCAACGCCGCAATCATCCGCCGTGCTTCCAGCCGCGCTTCTTCCACTAAACCTTGTGCTAAAAACGTCCGACCACAGCACAAACTCCGTTTTGCTTCCGCATCATCCGCCGCAGGCACGGCTAAACTGACTTGATAACCCGCCGCTTGTAAAACGCTCACGGCAGCTTCGGCAATTTCAGGATTGAAATGCTGCGTAAAAGTATCCACTAATAAAACCACCGCCCGCGCATGAGTTTCACTCGCAGAAGAAGGCGCAATTTTTAAAGCAGGAGCAGATTTTGGCGCAGGCACAGAGCGGCGGGCAGTGATACCGAACCATTTTTCAGTTAATTTTGCTAACCATGGCAAACGGTTATGTAAAGCAGGCAGTTGACTTAAAAAAGGATAACGTTGTAATAAACGGGGAAAATGCGCTAAAACATAATTGCGCCATGAAATCGGCTGTTTTGCGTGATGCTGTGCGATATACTCCATTTTAATCAATGCCATATCTACCGAGTTTTCACATTCACGTTTACAACCTTTGCAGCCTAAACAAGCGTCCATGGCTTGCGCGACGGAGGGATGTTGCAATGCCAGTTCGCCTAATTGTCCATTTAACGCCGCTTTTAACAAACGGACTCGCCCCCCTGTAGAATTTTCAGTGTGTTGGGTAATTCTAAAACTTGGGCACATCACCCCTTTATGGTCGGCACGCTCACATTGACGACTATTAATGCAAACGGCAATGGCTTTGGCATAATCGCCGCCCGTTTTAGGAATATCGGCATACGCATCGCCAACCCCAGCATCTTTATACGCTGACCAATCAAGAAAGGTTTTCATGTTTACTTGTGCCTCATGTTTGGGAAAATCTTGATGTCTAGCAAAATAAAAACCAGTTTTATTTAACAGTAAAATCAGATATTTGTACTTGGCTTTTATAAAAAGTGTTAGCTTTGATACAAAAGTATCAGATGGTCAAAAATTCAATTGCACTTTTTGAGTTGCCATTATTTCAACAGTTTTCTGTCATTTGTTTTAACAGTTTTGCCGTTTAAAAAATGACAAAATCGTTAAAAAAAGCGGACTTTGAAAATTGTTTTTACGCTAAACAACTAAAAAATAAGGTAAAAAATAGAGATAAAAAACATGGAGGGAAAATTGGAATATGGATTGCGATAGCTAAAGTAATTTAAATCTTTATACAAATAGGTATCACAACTCATGAACACATCTTCTTTCTTTTATACTTGCGGTTTATTATTAACCACTTTAGCTAGCAATGCTCACGCTGAAGATGCGTTAATTAAGCATAAATCTTATAGCTGGTTTAATAATAATGAAGTGCAAGTGAATTCTAAAAACTTATCCAGCAATGAAGTGCAAACTTTCCAAGAACGGACTAAAACACGGCATTCTTCTTAATGAATTTCTTAAGTCATTATTTAAACATTTCTATCATTGCCAGTTAAACAAAACTGGCAATTTCTATTTTTAGCTTGCTTCTAATTGCGATAAGTTTTCAGCTAAACGATTTAAAACCGTATCAACTTCTCCCGCGTGTAACAAAGAAAGCGGATGATGATTGCTAGGATGCACTTGTGTATCATTAAGCCATGCTAAAAACTGCCATGCACACGGTTTAATAATCAAAGAATGAATCATTAATTGTCCATTTTTTTGTCGCTCTTGAAAACGCGGCAATTGCTCGTGTACTAAAAAAGGCGAATTTAAAAAATGACTAGAAACTAATAACACAACGTGTTTAGTTTTATCTAAGCAATTCTTTAAACTCATTTGCCAATCTTCTAATGCTAATACATTTTCATCATCAATAATTTCTATGGTTTGCATAGACGGGTCAAAATGTGTTTTTAGCCTTTCTACCCAATCACTGTCTTTTGCACTGCTGCTGACTAGAATTCTAGTGTTAGTATTTTCATTGCATTCTTCAATTGAGTTTAATCTAGCTAAACGTAATTGCTTTCTCGCGCTTTCTAATTCTATTTCAATTTTGTCTAAATCTGCTTGCGTTTCCTCTAAACAAATTTTTAAAGAAAACTTGTTAAGCTCATTTAAACAACGGTCAAAATCTAATTGTGCCGCTTGTAATTTTTGTTTTAATAATTGTTGTCGTTCTTCTAAATGAAGAATTTCTTGATTTAAACGATTTGTTAAATTAGATAAACTTTCTGCAAACATACAGTTTAATCACTCGTTTTAGTTTCAAATTCACATAAATCTTTTACAACGCATTGCCCACATTTGGGACGACGCGCAATGCACACATAACGCCCATGTAAAATTAGCCAATGATGTGCATCTTGTTTAAAACAATCGGGAACAACTTTTAATAAATTTTGCTCAACTTCTAAAACATTTTCTCCTTTTGCCAAGCCCGTGCGATTTGAGAGGCGGAAAATATGCGTATCAACGGCAATCGTTGGTTGCCCAAAAGCAGTATTTAAAATAACATTCGCGGTTTTACGCCCAACGCCCGCCAAAGCTTCTAATTGTGCCCGTTGATTGGGGACATTACTTTGATATAAATCTATTAATTGGCGACAAGTTAAAATAATATTACGCGCTTTTGAATTAAATAGACCAATGGTTTTAATATAGGGTTTCAATCCTTCTTCGCCCAGTGCATAAATCGCTTCTGGGGTATTTGCGACCTTAAATAATTTTTCAGTGGCTTTATTAACACTAATATCTGTGGCTTGAGCAGATAAAATCACAGAAATTAATAATTCAAAGGTAGAATTATAATGCAATTCGGTGGTGGGGTGAGGACGTTGCGCTTGTAAACGGGTAAAAAATTGATAGCAATTTTCAGGTGTCATGAATGATTTAAATAAAAAGCAAAATAAGGAAAATCAAAAGATTTTCCTTATAAATGAAGCGAGAAAAAAGACGGTTGTTTTATTTAAGCAACTTCTACCAAATAAGGCAGATTTAAAAATTCAACTTGATTTTTTCCTACTGCTAAAGGTACTTGTTCAGCTTGCTCAATTTGCACTACGGCTAATCCTAAAGCTTGTCCATCTTGCGTAGCAACGGCATTCACAATTTTACCTACACTTTGCGCATCAGGTTGATTAACAGGATAGAGATTATCGCCCGCTAAAGGTGCACTATCTCCTTGTAATTTCACTAAATACATACGACGCTTTAATGAGCCTAAATACTGCATCCGCGCCACAATTTCTTGTCCCGCGTAGCAGCCTTTTTTGAAATTAACCCCGTTTAATATTTGGAAATTTACCATTTGTGGCACAAATTCATCTACTGTTGCAGGTAAAATATGTGGGACACCCGCTAAAATTTCTAATAATTCCCAGCCTGCTTGTCCCACGGGCGTTAATTTAAGCGTGTTCCATACATTTTCCATCGCCGCGCTCGCGCCTAAAACGATGACACGCGGCAAATGCACACCGTTTTCAGTCACGGCATCTTCAATCCGCATGATAATAAAATCAGCATGATGCACACAGGCATATTGTTCAGTAGGCATGGCAACGCCTAACATTTTTTCTAAATGTCCTAAAGCTTCCGCGCCCGCAACGCCTAAACGCACTACGCTATCGCTAACGTCGGTCAAAGTCACCGCTGAACGTAAAACGAACATGCGCAAACGTTTTAATACATTTTCTAACAACAATTTTGGCAGCATTAAATAATAACCTTCAGCCGCCGCTAATAAACGAAAGTTTACTAAAATCCGTCCTTTAGCACTACACCACGCGCCTAATTGTCCTTTTTCCGTTTTCACATGACGCACATCATTTGTGAATTGTCCTTGCAGAAATTTTTCAGCATCTGCGCCAACCACATGTAAAACCGCAAATTGTGACAAATCACTGCAAATATTTTGCGTTAATGCCGTTGCTGCATCATTAGGATTGCCAAAATGTTGCACGGTAGAATTTGCTGTAAAAACAGCCCCTTGTTGGGTTAAAAAGCTTTTCCAATGTTCTGTCATAATTAAAGAAATTTTTTAAAGGTGAAAAAAGACTTTCTTTTAAACAAATGAAGAAAGAGCCGAGTTTTAAAACTTCGTTAAACGATAAGAATGAATTTGCTGCCATGCTTGTGCAATGGCTTGTTTAGGGGTTAATTGCAAAGCAAATAAAGGTTTAAAAATTTGTTCAATTTCTTGCGCCCGCATACTAACATTTTCAGTGTCTAGTTGTTGACAGATTTCATCAATCCAACGTAAATAAGTTAAACGTGACATGAGTTATTCCTATAAATCAATTTCTTTTAAACTTTTAATCACTTTCAAATAATTGACACGCTCATAAATAGAAGGGTCTTGTTGTTGTTGCTGACTCATCAAACCGCGAATTTGATTCACTGATTCATAGCCATGTTGTTCTAACCAACGTTCTAAACCGAATTGCATGATTTTGATAATTTCATAACCATTTTTAAAAATCGCAGAGGCTGTCATTACAACATCAGCTCCTGCAAGTAGGTATTTGACGATTTCATTTGCACTATGTACGCCCGTTGTAGCCGCTAAAGAAGCTTTTAATTTACCATATAAAATTGCAATCCATAATAAAGGTAAACGGATTTCTTGCGGGGTGCTTAATTGTAATGTAGAAAGCAATGCTAAATTATTAATATCAAAATCGGGTTGATAAAAGCGGTTGAACATCACTAAACCATTTGCACCTTCATCATCAAAGCGTTTAGCAATATTGCCCATTGCACTAAAAAATGGACTGAGTTTTAATGACACTGGAATAGAAACCGTAGATTTCACTTCTTTTAAAATAGATAAATACCGTTGTTCTATTTCTGCGCCACTAATGCTTAAATCTGTTGGAATAAAGAAAATATTCAACTCTAA
>CAZKST010000026.1:5413-20121 GCA_964555395.1 uncultured Thiotrichaceae bacterium
TTTAAAGTCAATCCCATGTATTGCGTAGATAAGTTCATCTTTATATTTTCTTGTATAAGTTAAAATGGCAGCAAACTTTAAATAATAAATTTCTTTTCGTAGGTTTTAAAGCCGCCTAGAATGTCAATAATATCGCGCGCGGCATCGGCTTTTCGACGACGTTCGGCGGGAATATCATTGCCAGAGATATCTTCAACTTCGCCCCAACATGCAAACGCATGTTCTAATACAGTTAATCCTCGCGGTGAGTGTTGTTTTGTATCAATCCCTTTTGCTAACAGTAATTTTACATTTTGCAATGAGTAAGCAGAGATTGCGGCGAAAATGGGTGTGTAGCCTTCTTTGTCTGGCATGTTAACATCTACACCCTTATCAAACAAATATTCCATCACTGCGGAGGAATGAATACAAGAAGCTGCGTGAAATAATGCGCGGGATTTATAAATATCCGCGCCTTTTTTAATCAGAAAATCTACTAAATCTACTTTGCCCTCGCGTGCCGCTTGTCCTAATGGCATTAAACGATGAGCATTTTCTATGTGTAAATCGGCGTGATGTTCTACTAATAACGTGGTTAAGCTTAAATGATTATTTTCAATTGCTAAATGTAAAGGTGTTTGTTTCTTGGCATTTAACGTAAGTTGATTAATATTTGCATGATGCTGAATAAGCAACTCTGCTAATTCTTTTAAATCAGTTTCTTTAATTGGAGTTTGTTGTTGACCAACAACATGATAATCACAAATATAATGCAAAGCACTAAAACCAGGGTCGCGGTCTTGTAAGTTTGGATTTGCATTTTTCTCAAGCAAAACTTTAAAGGTTTTCTTATCTTTTTTATAACGCGCCGCTAATAATAAGGGAGTTCTACCATGATTGGTTGCGCTTGAATTTTTAGATTCAATCAGCGCATTTACATCTGCACCCATGTCTAATAAGACTTGCACTAAATCCGCCGCGCCTTGATGGGCTGCTAAATGTAGTGGGGTTTCGCCGTCTTCGTTGGCAATACGCCAATCTGCTTGATTTTCTAGTAATAAGCGTAAAGTATCACGTTGTCGCCGTTTATATTCCAGAAGTTGCTCAGGGGTAGCGTGCAGTGCGTGGGTATCGCCAAGGGTGGCAAAATGCAAGGGCGTTTGTTCTTTATACAGGGCATTGACTGCTGCGCCGTGTTTAAGTAAAGCGGCAACAATTTCTTTACGCGCAAATTCCGCCGCGATGTGTAACAAAGTACAATCATCCCAATTGCGGCAAAGGGCATAGCGTGGATTAAAATTTAAATACTCTTCAATTTTGGCAAGATTTCCTTGCTTTGCCGCACTTAAAGCTTCTAAGAAACTATAAGGCGGGGTATCTAAACTAGCAGGCGATAATTCATCAATCGGAGTCTCAGCTTTTTTAGGGGATTCTTCAGTGTGAATTAGGGTTTTGAGTGTGTTAAACAGTCCCATGTTCGTTCCTTGAAGCATATCTAACTACGCTATGATAATGATGTTGGTGGTTTTTCAAGAAATATGGCTTCATTCTTTTTTTAATTCAAGTATAGATGGATTTATCTAACTTTGAATAGACTTATCGCGTTCTTGAAAATTACCCTTAGTTATAACGTGTTTGATATTGAGACTAAAATGTCAGTTTTAATACAATCGCTTTTTTAAAGACGCTTTAATTATCTCGTCTATGTATCATAATTAATTCATCTAGTTGTATCCGTTTGACTAGATTTGCAATGCGTTGAATAACTGAGGTAGTGCAAAAATTGGTGCACTTTTGCGCGGTAAATGCTTTTGTGACATCAAGACGGTTTTGCTAAAATGCAAAAGCGATAATGCACAAGGACAGGATATGTACTGGGCAGATATTTTTCTCCTAAGTTTTATAGCAAGTTCTGCTTTGCTAGGTGCGTTTCAGGGTTTACGCGAAACCTTGTTATCATTAGCCGCGTGGTCAGTCGCATTTGGTATTGCCTTATTGTTTATGGGTAAATTCGCCATGCTGCTAATCCCTTTTATGGTGTTTGAAACGATGCGTTTGAGCGTTGCATTTATCAGTTTATTGGCGATAACGTTAGCCTTAGCACAATGGATTAGTGGTTTATATCTTTATACGCTGTATTTGCGCGAGGATTCATGGATAGACCGCATATTCGCATTTTTGATGGGATGCGGACGAGGCGTAGTTATCACTTTGGTGCTAATTTTTATTGCACAGTGGACAAATTTACCTCATAAAACAGGGTGGCAAACTGCTTATTTACTTCCATTGTTTCAGCATATCAACGAATTTCTTTGGTTTCATTTGCATCGATAACTATAGGTAACAGCAATGAAACTTATAAAACAAAATGACTTTAATTGTCTGATGATTGGTTTTTTATTGCGTTTTCATGCTTTTATATCATTGCTGTAGGATGGAATAGCGCAGCGTATTCCACCGTTTTGTCTTAACCTTAATTCACTGTGTTTCATAATTAACATAATGAAAAAAATTTAGAAGTTACGCAGTTTAAACAAAAGTAGGATGGGCTGACGATAGGAAGTCCATCATTGGTAGTTTGGGTGTGCCTCACAATTCATGTAAATTCAAATTATTATGTGAGCGAGTACCCATAAACAGTTTTGATGGGCTTCCTTACGTCAGCCCATCCTACCGTTTTTTTCATTCAACTGCGTAACTTCTAAAATTAAGGAAATTAAGTGAATTGTGTGACAGGGTTCGGACAATTTTGCAGAACTTTATGGTGGAATACGCTACGCTATTCCACCCTACAAAATGGCAATGACGCGAAGCACGGGAACGCAGCAAAATTTTATCGTTTTTTTATTTACAATTTTTAACACTTTATTTTTAAAAGTTAAAAATAAAGCTTTATTAGCATGTTTTGACAGCGGAGACAGGTATGTGTGGCATTATTGGGATTGTGGCTAAATCTAGCGTCAACCAAGCGTTGTACGATGGATTAACCGTTTTACAACATCGTGGGCAAGATGCCGCTGGTATTGTAACGTGTGACAATGACCGCTTATATTTGCGCAAAGACAATGGTTTAGTCCGTGATGTGTTCCATACACGCCACATGGTGCAATTACCTGGCAATATGGGCATTGGACATGTGCGCTATCCAACAGCTGGCTGTTCTTCTACCGCAGAAGCGCAACCGTTTTATGTAAATACCCCTTACGGGATTACTTTAGCCCATAATGGCAACTTAACGAATGCAGATTCTTTGAAAAAAGATTTATTTCGTGAAGATTTACGCCACATGAACACTAATTCAGATTCAGAAGTGTTGTTAAACGTTTTTGCGCATGAATTGTTAAAAATGGGCAAATTTCATTTAGATGAAGAAGATATTTTTACCGCCGTGCGCGAAGTGCACCGCCGCTGTCGGGGCGCGTATGCCGTTGTTGCGATGGTGACAGGATATGGACTTGTTGCATTTCGCGACCCGTATGGTATTCGCCCCTTGGTATTAGGCAAACGCGAAACGCCTGAAGGTTTAGAATATGCGGTTTCTTCTGAAAGTGTAGCTTTAGATGTTTTAGGTTTTGATTTAATTAAAGATATTCAACCGGGTGAAGCGGTTTGTATCACTGAGCAAGGGCGTTTATTTGTACGGCAATGTGCAGATGCACCTGTGATGGCTCCTTGTATTTTTGAATTGGTCTATCTAGCTCGTCCAGATTCTTTTATGGATGGGGTTTCTGTATATAAAGCCCGTTTACGGATGGGTAAAGCTCTGGCGCGTAAGATTTTACGTTTATATCCAGCGCATGATATTGATGTCGTGATTCCGATTCCAGACACTGGGCGCACCTCTGCGTTACCTTTAGCACATGTGCTTAATCGCAAATATCGCGAAGGTTTTGTGAAAAATCGTTATATTCCCCGTACTTTTATCATGCCAGGGCAATCACAACGTAAAAGCTCTTTACGGCAAAAACTCAATACAATTCGTTTAGAATTTGAAGATAAAAATGTGCTGTTAGTCGACGACTCTATTGTACGCGGTAATACTTCCAAACAAATCGTGCAAATGGCACGCGACGCGGGTGCGCGTAAAGTGTATTTTGCCTCTGCCGCGCCACCCGTGCGTTACGCCAATGTATATGGCATTGATATGCCGACGGCTGAAGAATTAATTGCTCACAACCGCACTGAAGAAGAAGTTGCCAAAATGATTGGCGCAGATTGGGTGGTTTATCAAGATTTAGATGACTTAATCGCTTGTGCGCGCAAAGGCAACAAGAGCATCAAACGCTTTGATGTCTCCTGTTTTACGGGCGAATATATCACGGGCGACGTTGACCAAGGCTATTTAGATTACATCAGCGCATTGCGCAGTGATGGCGCGAAAGCCAAAAATAAATCTAATGGTGAAGTGATTGATTTACGCAATACGATGTAAATGCAATCTTTAAGACTGCTGTTTATCTTGTGAAATTAAAGCCAAACGAATACCCTTTAAAATTAACAAGATAAATGGCGTTCCGTGCATAAACAAATCAAAAATATCAATGGGTTTATGTAACGTGCCTGCCCACAACATCTTCAATTTTTCCAACACATGCGGTTCTGGGATAAAAGGAGCAAGTCCTATTGTTAAACATGCAATTATCACAATCTCCCAAGAAATATAATCAAGCCCGTTTACGGCTTTAGTAAAGAAATTCGAGACAGCCATTTTTGACCTTAAGTAACGTTAAAAGTTAAGAAATTTCACCCGTGTTGTTTCACTTTTTCTATATCGCTAAATTATCATGTTATCGCATCAAGAACTCTCGCATTTTGTCCGTACCGTTATCCCATTCGCGCATCAACTTGCAGATGCCAGCGGCGTTATTGCCCGTCGTTATTTTCGCACGCCTGTACAAGTAGATGATAAAAAAGACCAAAGTCCCGTAACCATTGCCGACCGTAGCATTGAGCAAATTTTACGCAGTTTATTACAACAGCACTATCCCACGCATGGTATTTACGGCGAAGAATTTGGCTCAGAAAAGTTAACTGCTGATTTTATTTGGGTAATAGACCCGATTGATGGCACAAAATCTTTTATTACAGGCAAGCCTTTATTCGGTACATTAATTGCGCTGACTTATCAAAACCGTCCAATTTTAGGGATTTTAGACCAACCTATTTTACAAGAACGTTGGATAGGAGGGTTAGGTGTTCCAACACAATTAAATGATAACACTTTAAAAGTGCGCGCTTGTCCAAGTTTAGCATTAGCGGCTTTATACGCCACTACGCCGCACATGTTTGAAGGACAAGATTTTGAACGTTTTGAACGGGTACGCAAGCAAGCCAAATTTCCATTATATGGATGTGATTGTTATGCTTATGGTTTATTGTCTGCGGGGTTAGTGGATGTTGTTATTGAAGCTTCATTGAAGCCATACGATTATTGCGCCCTTGTGCCGATTATTGAAAATGCAGGCGGTATAATAACCGATTGGCAAGGTCAACCTTTGACATTATATTCAGATGGTAAAGTGCTCGCTGCTGGCGACCCTGCTTGTCATGCTGAAGCGTTGGGATATTTGAAAGATTTATAGCAAACGTACTTTAACTGGAGTGCAATAGCTTCAGCTATTGCTAGTAGCTTAATAGATGAAATAACCTTCAATCAAATAGTTAAAAAGCAATAGCTAAAGCTATTGCACTCCAATTCAATCAATTTAAGGTGCGGTTACTATAATTCAACAATTCAGTCAGTATCCCCCGCAAATAAAAAAGCGGCTAAGTTTTGCAACTTAGCCGCTTTTTAAATTAACAGCACTTAGCTGCTAATCATTGATTATTCAGCAGGTAACCAGCCGAATTCTTCAACAGTGCGGAATACGTCAGTGTCACTGACGATACCAATTGGCACACCGTTTTTCTCAACAACAACCCGACGAATGTTGCCTTCTGTCATAGAAGTAACGCAATCGTGTAAAGAAGTATCGCTAGGCACTGCGCGAACAGGTTTAGTCGCGATTTGTCCTACTTTAACCGCAGCTGGGGAACGGTTAGCGTGAATAATTTTCACTAACACGTCAGTCTGGGTCATGATACCCCAATCATTGCTGTCGTCATCAGGTTGAACAATCAAGCTACTAATGCGGTTTTTACGCATTAAGTGCATGGCTTCTTCAACAGTTACGTTAGGACGTACAGTCACTAAACTCATTGCCATAATGTCGCCAACGGTGTGCGGTGTGCGTCCGCTGGCTACCATTTGTTCCATGGGTTTGGCAACGCGTAAGTCTTCACGTTGTTTGCGCTCTTGTTGAATTGCTTTAGTACGACGCTCTTGAACTTCTGTAGCATCGCCCATGCTTTCGATTTGTTTGATGATTTCATCAGCAAAACGGCTGGTAGAGACTTCAGTTGCTCCGTCCATTTGACGCGCAAAATCATAAGTTACAAATTTGCGTTTTAAAACTTCAGGATAAGCAGCAACGATTAATGCAGCCGCTTCTTTCCAACCGAGGTACTCTAACATGTCAACGCCGCTGAATAATAATGAACCGGGGTTCACTTTATCTTGGTTTGCATATTTAGGAGCAGTCCCGTGAGTAGCTTCGAATACGGCAATATTATCACCAATATTCGCACCAGGAGCGATACCAACACCGCCTACTTCAGCGGCAATCGCATCAGATAAGAAGTCGCCGTTTAAGTTCATTGTTGCGATTACGTCGAATTCGCTAGGACGTAATAACATTAATTGGAACATAATGTCAGCAATACGGTCTTTAATAACGATTTTGCCTTCGGGCTGTTTACCGTTATATTTACTGTATAATTCTTCTTCTGTAATGATGTGTTCAGCAAATTCTTCACGCGCCACTTCATACGCCCAGTTACGGAATGCGCCTTCAGTGAACTTCATGATGTTACCTTTGTGAACAATGGTAACGCTTTCACGTTTGTGTTCAATTGCGTATTGAATTGCTTTACGAACTAAACGTTTACTACCAAACGCGCTGATAGGTTTAATGCCTAAACCACTTTTTTCGAAGAAACCTTTAGCTTTGAGTTCGGTGCGTAAAAACACATCTAATTTTTCGGCTTCAGCAGTACCTGATTGATATTCAATCCCTGCGTACACGTCTTCGGTGTTTTCGCGGAAAATAATAACATCAATTTCTTCAGGGCGTTTTAAAGGAGAAGGAACACCTTCATAGTAACGTACAGGACGTACGCAAGCATATAAATCTAAATCTTGACGTAAAGCTACGTTTAAAGAACGGAAGCCACCGCCAACGGGGGTTGTTAAAGGACCTTTGATGGAAACAACAACTTCTTTCATTAATTCTAATGTTTCAGGTGGGAAATAGTTACCGCCGAATTTTTCAGCAGCTTTTTCACCCATGAATAATTCCATCCAATGTACTTGCCGTTTGCCGCCGTAAGCTTTTTTCACGGCTGCGTCCCACACCCGCAAACATGCACGAGTAATATCAGGACCAATACCATCACCTTCAACGTAACCTAAAATTGGGTTGTCAGGGACAACCATTTTACCGTCTTGTACCGTAATTTTTTGTCCGTCTTTAGGATATTCTGCCATAAATCCTCCATTGTGATATTTAGCAGGGGTTATTGTTACAGGTTCTTTTTTGTCAAAGACTGCTTACTCTGAAAGCGCATGAAAGTCTTAAT
Organism: uncultured Thiotrichaceae bacterium; assembly: GCA_964555395.1. Taxonomy (GTDB): domain Bacteria; phylum Pseudomonadota; class Gammaproteobacteria; order Beggiatoales; family Beggiatoaceae; genus CAZKST01. The sequence continues at coordinate 13,070 of CAZKST010000026.1, forward strand.
TCATGCCCAGTTGGTTAGGTTGATGTTTGCAACCTTGCCGAGCTTATAAGTAGGTATTCTATCAACAACACAAGAACGGTATTCTACCGCTTTATTAGGCTTCAAACAAAGGATTTATCAGTCCTCAATACTTATTATCCGCATTGTTTATAACTGATTTATCAAATGAGCGAAAGTTTTTACTTAGAATTTTGTTCAGATTCAAACTGTTTTAAATATTTCTGAGTCAGTGCCAGAAAACGCGGCGTAAGTCCCACATCTTCATAAATAGGGTCGCCACACTCGTCTTCACCAATCACTTTTGTCCCTTGTTGATAAGGCATGGCTTGTCCCAATTCTTCAAGTGCTGAACTCAGTAATTCAGTGATAATTTGTTGTTCGGTGCGACCCGGATATAGCTCTGCTAAAGCTGCAATGCGTGCTGCATCATAAACGGGTAATCGCACAGTATAATCGTGTGCTGCGAGCTGAATAGCGGCTGTCTCTTGCCAATGCTTGATTAATTCTTGTAATTTCATGTTATTTCTCAATTTTTTGAGCGAATAGCTTGTTGCTGAATCTGAATTTTTTATAAAATCAGCGCAAATCCAAAATGTTTTTTAAAGCGCGCTTTGAAACTCTCGAGGCTAAAAGAATGGTTTTGTGTACCATGATGTTCTATTTTAATCGCCGCGACTAAATTAGCAATTCGTCCCGTGGTTTCCCAGTCAATATCTTTTTGCAGTCCGTATAAAATCCCTGCACAAAAGGCATCACCGCAGCCTGTAGAGTCATTTGCTGCTTGCACACGGGCGGCAGGAATTTGGTATTTCGTACCTTCAGCAAAAATGGTTGCCCCTTTCGCGCCTTGGGTCACGATTAAAGCCCGCACACGGCGGGCGATTTGCTCAGCCGTTAAACCTGTATGTTTTTTCATCCAGTCATATTCTTGTTCATTGACCAGAATCCACGCGGCAAGCTCAGCAAATTTTAACAATTCCACGCCATCAAATTCTTTAATCGCAATCCCTGGGTCAAATAAAAACGGCACACCCATTTCTACAAATTGCAACGCGTGCGACATCATGGCATCAATGGTGTCTTGGGCAATTACACCAATTTTAATATTTTTAGCTTTAAAAACTTGATTTGCACCCGAAAACATCATCGCGCCCGGATGAAAAGCCGTAATACGGTTATCATCCATATCAACTGTAACGTAAGTTTGCGCTGTAAAACTATGCGGAACGCGGGTGATATAATCTTGTGGAATACCGTGATTTGTTAACCATTCGGCATAAGGTGAAAAATCATGCCCTACTGTTGCCATTGGTAACGGTGTTCCACCGAGTAATTTTAAGTTATAAGCAATGTTACCCGCACAGCCACCAAATTGACGACGCAAATCAGGAATACTGTAATACATATCAATTGGTTGCGTGCGGTCAGTCGCATGAATTTTAAACTTATCGTTTAATACCATGATGGTGTCATACGTCAAAACGCCACAAATTAAAACTGACATGTTAAATTTCCTAACGGTGTAAAACCAAACCTACGGGCAAATGGGCGGAATACGGTTGTGTAACTAAAACTCATACTGGAATTGTGCTTTAAACGCTGCTTTAAATTCTTCTAAATTAAAGTGATGATGTTGCGTGCCATATTCAGCGATTTTCAAACCGCCCATCAAAGAAGCAATCCGTCCTGTGGTTTCCCAGTCCATGCCTTGCATTAAACCGTATAATAAACCACCACGGAAAGCATCCCCGCAGCCTGTCGGGTCACAAATATTTTCAATTTTAGCGGCAGGAATTTTATACGTTTTTTCGCGGGTATGAATCACTGCGCCTTCACTGGCTTTAGTGATAATCAACGCTTTCACACGGTCAACCACTTGATTTTCTGACCAGCCAGTGCGCTCTTGCATCAATTGCCATTCATAATCGTTAAACGTTGCATAAGAAGCCAATTCAATAAAATGCTTCAAATCGTCACCGTTAAACATCGGCATCCCCTGACCTGGGTCAAAAATAAAAGGAATATTGGCTTGTGCAAACTGCTCCGCGTGTTGCAACATCCCATCGCGTCCATCAGGCGATACAATCCCAATCGTAATCCCTTGCGCATCACTAACACGGTTTAAATGCGAAAAGCTCATCGCGCCGGGGTGAAAAGCGGTAATTTGATTATCGTCTAAATCGGTTGTGATAAAAGCTTGTGCGGTATAAGAATTTTCCACAACTTTTAAATGGGTACGGGAAATACCACATTTATCCATCCAAGCTGCATAAGGCGCGAAATCTTCGCCGACAGTACCCATCGGCAACACCCGACCGCCTAATAAACGCAAATTATAAGCAATATTGCCTGCACAGCCGCCAAATTCACGCCGCATTTCAGGAACTAAAAACGAAACATTTAAAATATGAACTTTATCAGGCAGGATATGATTTTTAAATTGGTCTTTAAAGACCATAATAGTATCAAAGGCAAAAGAGCCACAAACTAAGGCGGTCATGCAAAATCCTTAAAAATATAGAGGCGTGTTCAATAGGTTAAGCGGATAGCGACGGATAAACTCCATCAAATGAGAAATACGGAAGTCGCTGAATGCTGCAATCATGTTAACTTATGAAGGTGGCGGTAGTTTATCAAGTTTAGTGAAGTGCTCATATAAAAAATTTTTAATGATTTCTTCTTTAGAATTACCCACCATTGCTTTTTTAGCTTCTTCAGCTTCTTTCTTTAATTTTTCTATTTCTTCTTTATTTTTTTTAGTTTCTATATTTTTAAAATGCGCCCAAATTTCTTTAATAGATGTAAACTCTAAAGTTTCCTCTGCATTTTTTAAGAAAAATTTCTTATTTTTTTGAGCAAATTGAAAGTTAGGTTTAAAACGAACATCACTGACATTTACAGTGAAACTTTTTTCAGGATATATCGCATTCAAAGCCTCTTGCAAGGCAGCACATTCTTGTTTAGCAATAGCCTGTTGATGCAACCAGATAGTTACACTAATCACAGCAAAAAAAGTGAGGCTAATAATAATAAAAACTAAAAGAAATAATGCAATAAACATTTTTTAAAGACAGTTTTATAAGAAAAATGCTTTTATAACTCATTTTCCTTCTATCATATCACGCTTCCGTTTCACTGAGAAGTAGAGAAAAACTTCCCAGTTAAAACAGTTTTATGTTTTACTAAAACATAAATGCTTTTTCTTTAATGTAGCTTAAAAGTCAGGTTTTTATTTAAACTAACTCAAAATCTACTTTACGGTCATCTACATTGACCCGCACCACTTTCACCCGCACACGGTCGCATAAGCCATAAACCCGCCCTGAACGTTCGCCGCGTAAACGATGCCCAATCGGGTCAAAATGGTAGTAATCATTGCGTAAAGCGGTAACGTGAATTAAACCTTCTACATAAAATTCAGTCAGTTGTACAAATAAACCAAAGGCAGTGACTGCACTGACCACGCCGTCAAAACTATCGCCCACTTTGTCGCGCATAAAATCGCATTTTAACCATTCTACTGCATCGCGGGTCGCTTCATCCGCACGGCGTTCTGTCATTGAGCATTGCTCACCCAATAATTGCAAGGCATTGATAGAATAGTAGAATTGCTCAGGTTTTTTGTTTTTCAGAATGTGTTTAATCGCACGGTGAACTAATAAATCTGGATAACGGCGAATCGGTGAAGTGAAATGGGTATAAGCTTCATAGGATAAGCCGAAATGTCCTTGATTATCAGGCGAATAAAACGCCATGCGTAAACTGCGTAGGAGTACGGTTTGAATTAAGCGTGAATCAATCCGCGTTTGAATGCTGGTGACTAATTTTGCGTAGTGTTCCGCTAAAGGTGTTTCGCCGCCGCCTAATTTTAAACCTAATTCGCCTAAAAATTTGCGTAAATCTACCAATTTTTCAGGCGTTGGACCTTCATGATTACGGAAAAGGACAGGCATTTCTTGCTTTTGTAACCATTCGGCGGTGGCAACGTTCGCCGCTAACATCATTTCTTCAATTAAACGGTGAGCATCATTGCGTTCATACGGCACAATGCGCTCAATTTTGCGTTGTTCGTTAAATAAAATCTTGGTTTCCGTCGTTTCAAAATCAATTGCACCGCGTTTATTGCGACGTTTTTGCAGCAGTAAATACAGTTGATGCAAATGATTTAAATGCGGTAATAATTCTGGATAACGAAACTCGGCTGTGTCATTTTTTAAGACTTTGGCGACTTCGGTATAAGTCAAACGGGCAGAAGAGCGAATCACCGCATTCATAAAGCGGGTGCGGCGCGTGCGTCCATACATGTCAATCGCTAACTCACAGACAACACTGAGGCGGTCAACGTGTGGATTGAGTGAGCATAAGCCATTTGACAGAATTTCTGGCAACATTGGAATGACTTGATTAGGGAAATAAACCGAGTTACCGCGTTTTTTGGCTTCATCGTCAAGTGCTGTATCTGGGCGGACATAATGGGCAACGTCAGCAATTGCGACATAGAGCAACCAGCCTTTGCCGCGGGGTTCGCAGTAAACCGCGTCGTCAAAGTCGCGAGAGTCTTCGCCGTCAATGGTGACAAAGGGTAATTGCCGCAAATCTTCGCGGTTTTGATAGGCATCTTTGGGGATTTCGGGGGTTAAATGCTTAATTTCAGCAAGTAATTCATCGCTCCATTGATAAGGTAATTCGTGAGCGCGAATGGCAATGTCGATTTCCATCCCCGGCGCGCGGTCGTCGCCCATGACTTCAATAATTTTGCCAATCGGTGGATGTTGTTTAGTCGGTTGTTCAGTGATTTGCACAACGACGATTTGCCCGTGTTTTGCGTTTTTGTCTTCGCCACTGGGCACGATAATATCTTGATGAATCCGTCGGTTATCGGGTTCAACAAAAGAAATGCCTTTATCACAGAAGAAACGCCCAACCACTTGTTGATTATGTCGTTCTAAAACTTCGACCAGTTCACCTTGTCGCCGTCCGCGATGGTCAACGCCCGCAATGCAAACAAGCGCACGGTCACCGTGCAGCAAGCCGCGCATTTGCCGTTCAGACAGCACTAAGTCATCGCCGCCTTCATCAGACACAAGGAAACCGTAGCCGTCGGGGTGAGCGATAACCCGTCCGCGTACTAAGTCCATTTTAGCGGCTACGCCATAGCCGCCGCGTCGGTTGCGAATCACTTGTCCATCGCGCTCCATGGCACGCAAACGGCGGCGCAGGGCTTCTAATGGCTCTTCTTCTTTGATATTAAAGGCTTTTGAAATACCCTCTAAAGGGGTAGGCATCCCGACTTGGGTAAGAAACATTAAAATAAATTCGCGACTGGGAATTGGATTTTCATATTTCTGTGCTTCGCGTTCAGCGTAAGGGTCGGCGGGCGGTAAATCGATAGTGACAGATGCGGCAGCGGGCGCAGAATTTTTATCTTTGCGTCTGCCATATTTGCCTGTCTTTGAATATTTTTGTGTAGGTTTGCTTGATTTTGCCATTGACAGTATTTTATTCCTTGGTTAATATTATTCGCTTAAGTAAGTTTTGCGAAAGTCAATAAAACGGTATGCCGAGGTGGCGGAATTGGTAGACGCGCTAGCTTCAGGTGTTAGTGAGGGAAACTTCGTGAAGGTTCAAGTCCTTTTCTCGGCACATATCTTTTTTCCTTAAATTCCTTTCTTTTTGTGCACTTTTGCTGTGCATTTTCATTATTATCTGTTCAAATCTAAAAAATTTCGACTGGAATTCATCGTTAATGTTGTGTGTCTATGCACAAATTTAACCATAAATGGCGCGATGAGTGATAAAGGCAAGATATGGGTTGCTGCGCCTAATTCTTTGGCGACTTTGGGCATCCCATAAACAACGCTTGTGCTTTCATCTTGGGCAATTGTTGTCCAACCTGCTTGATTTAAATGTAATAATCCTTCTGCCCCATCTTTGCCCATCCCTGTGAGTAAAATAGCTAAACAGGGGGAATTCCAATGTGCGGCAACACTATCAAATAATACGTCAATTGATGGACGATAGGGGATATTTTCAGGTTTGGAGGTATAACTAAAACGTAAATAGCTATTAATAATGAGATGGTCATTAGAACTCGCAATATAAATAGTATGGCTATTTAAATGTTCTCCTGCTTGCGCTTGGCATATTGGGATGTTGGTATAAGATTGTAACCAATGAATAAATTCCGCTGAAAATTCTTGTTCAATATGTTGCACAATGATAATGCTGGCAGCGAAATTATGAGGTAAATCTGCCAAGATGCTGGCAATAGATTTGGGACCGCCCGTTGAAGCCCCGATTAAAATCAGGGGAGGCAATAGTGTTTTATGCGTGGAAAAAGTCGTTAAGTGTAATGGAAGATTAAATTCCAGCAGTGCAGAAGGATTTGAAAGAGGGAGGGCTTCCGCTTGTTCAGTTGAAATTGTGGACGTGAGATGTAACATTGCTAATGAGCGTAATTTCTTTTTAACCAGCTCACAAGCTTGTTGCATGTTGGTTGTATCTGCAACATCAATCACATCTAACGCTCCCATACTGAGTGCATTGAAGGCTTGTTCTGAGCATTGCCGTAAGTTAATGGCTAACAAAACAATATGACAAGGCATTTCTCGCATAATACGTTGACTTAAAGCAACTACATCTAATTGATTAATCGCCAGCGGCAGCAGTAAAAAATCGGGACGTTCTAATTGACAATAACGTAATAATTCCTCGCTATCATAAGCAACCCAAATAAGCTCATGTTCATTTTCCATTTTAAAACAATGCTGTAATGGAGACCAAAACGGTGCATGTACTAATGCAATACGCATCGTATCTATGTGTCCTTCAATAAAATAGCGCGCTATCTGATATAAAATAAAGTTTAGGTATCTGGGTATCTTATAGCTGATTTGGGCAGGCAATAGCAATTTTTTCGTTTTTTTCGTTTTATATAGGCATTGCGCGGTTTAATTTTGTCTGAATCCTGATGTTCATAGTTTTTTAATTATATCGCAAACGCACTTTAAAAGGAGTGCAATAGCTTTAGCTATTGCTTTTTAACTATTTGA
>CAZKST010000027.1:0-19870 GCA_964555395.1 uncultured Thiotrichaceae bacterium
GCAACCGTTACCAAATTGCGCAGCTCAATCAAATCGGCACAGACGCGGAAATGACTGTAATATTCATCAATCTCAGTTTTTAACAAATCAACCCGCCGCTGGGCGCGTTGTAAACGCTTGTTTGTCCGCACAATGCCGACGTAATCCCACATAAAATGCCGAATTTCGCGCCAATTATGCGAAACCACCACTTCTTCATCTGAATTGGTCACGCGGCTTTCATCCCATTCGGGCAAATTGTCCACGCTCGCAACTTTATCAAACTGCTGTTGAATATGTTCACACGCGGCTTTCGCAAATACTAAACATTCCAATAAGGAATTGCTCGCCATCCGATTTGCACCATGCAAGCCCGTAAATGCGACTTCACCAATGGCATATAGATTTTCTACATCCGTCCGCCCCGCTAAATCCGTCATCACGCCGCCGCAGGTGTAATGCGCAGCGGGCACAACGGGAATCGGTTGATGCGTCATGTCATAGCCCAATTCCAAACAGCGATTGTAAATATTGGGGAAATGTGTGGTGGTAAAATCCGCAGGTTGATGACTAATATCTAAAAATACGCACTCAACCCCGAGCCGTTTCATTTCGTGGTCAATCGCTCGCGCTACGATGTCACGCGGCGCAAGTTCGCCCCGTTCATCAAAATTTTGCATAAACGGACTGCCATCAGGTAACAGCAATTTGCCGCCTTCGCCGCGTACCGCTTCGCTGATTAAAAAGGATTTAGCGTTAGGATGATACAAACAAGTGGGGTGAAATTGGATAAACTCCATATTCGCAACGCGACAGCCTGCACGCCATGCCATTGCAATCCCATCTCCGGTCGACACATCAGGATTACTGGTATATTGATAAACTTTCCCCGCCCCGCCTGTGGCTAACACGACGAATTTAGCACGAATCACTTCAGTTTGACGGGTATCACGGTTATACACATACGCGCCCAAACAGCGATTGTGATTAGATAAACCCAATTTGCGACTGGTGATTAAATCGACCACTAAGCGGCGTTCTAATAAAGTGATATTTTTGTGCTGATAGGCGTTGCGAATTAAAGTTGTCGCCACGGCGCGTCCTGTTGCATCTTCAACGTGAATCACGCGCCGCTTGCTGTGCCCGCCTTCGCGGGTTAAGTGATATTCACCGACTATTTGACCTTTTTCATCTGTCGTTTGGGTAAAAGGTACGCCTTGCTCAATAAGCCAATGAATACATTCGGGACCATTTTCTACGGTAAATTTGACGGCGTGATAATCACACAAGCCTGCGCCAGCAATCATCGTATCGTGAATATGACTACTCAACGAATCATCCTCGCCCATCACGACCGAAATGCCGCCTTGTGCGTAGGGCGTGCTGCCTTCGTCTAATGCCGCTTTGGAAAGCACGGCAATATTAAAATGATTGGCAAGCATTAAGGCAAGGCTTAATCCTGCCGCCCCGCTTCCAATCACAAGTACATCAAATTGTTGTTGTTCTATGACGGCTGGTTGTTGTTTCATGAGCGAAAAACCTATTTTAGTTTTGTAGTGCTATGCTTATGACGAAATTTTATCCTAAAATGCTAGTTTTAGCGAAAACCGCGCAGGGACTGAGTGGCTAGCCTTGTGTAGTTTTATTTGACTTACCTTAACGCATTAGGACAATAAAATGAAAGCTCGTTTAAAGTTAGTGGAAAATGTGTGTTTATTAGGAGAATCCGAAAGTGGGCATACAGTGACTATTGACGGCTCATCCGACATCGGCGGACGCAATATTGGAATGCGCCCCATGGAAATGATTTTAGTCGGTTTAGGCGGCTGCACCGCAATGGACGTAATTAGCATTTTACGCAAACAACGCCAAGATTTGGTCGATTTAATTATCGAAGTGAATGGCGACCGTCGCGAAGAAATTCCTAAAGTGTTTAATCAAATTCATGTGCATTTTATCGTGAAAGGACGCAATTTAAATGAGGCATTAGTTAAACGGGCAGTCGATTTATCGGCTGAGAAATATTGTTCAGTGTCTGCCATGTTAGAAAGCTCCGCTAAAATTACCCATGATTTTGAAATTGTCGCGGTTTAAATCGTCCGCTAAATCAAGTATTAACTATAAGATGGAGTGCAATAGTTTTAGCTATTGCTAATTTTGTTTAAAAAGTCTCGCAGCAAAATAAATAAACCCTATTAAATGGAGTGCAATAGCGTTAGCTATTACTCATTTTGTTTAAAAAAGCTCCAAAGCAAAATAAACAAATCCTAACAAGCAATAGCTAAAGCAATTGCACTCCTTTCGACCCCCATTGGCGAATTATAATGAAAAAACGCAATCCTTCCTCCACGCCTTTAAAACCCGATTCTATGGGCTTAGACAGCAAAGCTTTACGCAAAAGTATTGCAAACCATTTATGTTACACCGTCGGTAAAGATATTGAACACGTCGGCTCACATGATTGGTTTTCCGCCACGGCATACGCAGTGCGTGACCGCATTACCGAGCGTTGGCTACACTCTACCCAAAAACACGCCCAAGCTGATGCTAAAAAAGTGTATTACTTATCTTTAGAGTTTTTAATTGGACGCAGTTTAAGCAATAGTTTATTGAATTTAGGAATGTATGAAGAATATCGTCAATTCATTGCAGAGATGAATCTTGATGAAGAAACATTATGTAATTTAGAACCAGAAGCGGCATTAGGCAATGGGGGATTGGGGCGATTAGCCGCGTGTTTTTTAGATTCCATGGCAAGTTTAAGCTTACCCGGACATGGTTATGGCATTCGTTACGAATACGGCATGTTTAACCAACATATTCGCAACGGCTGGCAAACGGAACACCCCGATAACTGGTTACGTTATGGCAATGTATGGGAATTTCCCCGCCCTGAAGTATTATATCAAGTCAAATTCGGCGGGCGCGTGGTGGAATATTGCGACGAAAAAGGACGCTGTGGCAGTCACTGGGCGGATACAGAAGAAGTGATGGCGATGGCATTTGATATGCCCGTCATTGGTTACGACGACTCGGCAGTCAATACTTTGCGGTTATGGTCGGCGAAATCGTCACGCGATTTTGATTTGCACTATTTCAACGCGGGCGATTACATCAAAGCCGTTGAGCATAAAAATTTAACGGAAACTTTATCAAAAGTGCTGTATCCCAGTGACGTAACCGTTTCAGGGCGTGAATTGCGTTTGCGGCAAGAATACTTTTTCGTTTCCGCATCCTTGCAAGACATTGTGCACGAACATTTAAAAACTTATGGCACACTGGAAAATTTACACGAAAAAGTCGCGATTCAATTAAACGACACTCACCCCGCGTTAGCTATTCCTGAATTGATGCACATTTTATTAGACCGTCATCATTTTAATTGGGATAAAGCATGGGAAATTACCCAACACACGTTTGCTTACACCAATCACACTTTATTACCTGAAGCTTTAGAAATGTGGGAAGTCAGTTTATTTGAGCAACTGTTACCACGGCATTTAAAAATTATTTATGAAATTAATCACCGTTTCTTAAAAGAAGTTTCTCACCGCTACCCCGGTGATGTTGAACGTTTACGCCGTATGTCAATTATCGCCGAAGAAGGCGGGAAACGGGTACGCATGGGCTATTTAGCGTTTGTCGGTTCACATAAAGTCAATGGTGTAGCGGCATTGCATACTGAATTAATGAAAACCACGACTTTTAAAGATTTTCATGAATTCTTCCCTGAACGTATTATTAACAAAACAAACGGCATTACGCCCCGTCGCTGGTTAAATGAAGCCAATCCCAGTTTAACGCAATTAATTAGCCAACACATTGGCAAAACATGGTTGACTGATTTAAGTCAATTAAAGCAACTGATTCCCTTAGCTGAAAATGAAAACTTTAGAACTGCATTTAAACAAGTTAAGCAACATAATAAAGAACGTTTAAGCAACTTCATTTTCTTAAAAACAGGAATTCGCGTAAATCCTAATTCGTTATTTGATGTACAAATTAAACGGATGCACGAATACAAACGGCAATTGCTGAACTTATTACACGTTATCACTCATTACAACTACTTACGGCAAAATCCCAATGCTGAATGCGTGCCGCGTACCGTCATTTTTGCGGGTAAATCTGCGCCCGCCTATTTTATGGCAAAATTGATTATTAAATTAATCAACGATGTAGCAGATGTCATTAATCACGACCCCAACGTTGGCGACCGCTTAAAAGTGGTGTTTATTCCCAATTACGACGTATCTACTGCCTCGCACATTATCCCCGCTGCTGATTTATCAGAACAAATTTCAACTGCTGGCACCGAAGCTTCAGGCACAGGCAATATGAAATTGGCACTCAATGGCGCGCTGACCATTGGCACATTAGACGGCGCAAATGTAGAAATTCGCGAAGAAGTGGGCGCGGAGAATTTCTTTATTTTTGGTTTAACGACTACAGAAGTCTTTGAATTACGACGTAAAGGCTACAACCCATGGGATTACTACTACAGCAATCCAGAGTTACGACAAGTATTAGACATGATAAACAGCGGCTATTTTTCTCCCGATGAGCCGAATCGTTTTAAACCTATTTTCAACACTTTAACTCACGATGGCGACCGCTATTTGCTGCTTGCCGATTATGCCGATTATGTCGCCTGTCAACGCCGTGTAGATGAATTATATCGCCAACCAGACGCATGGACACGCAAAGCGATTTTAAACACAGCCAACATGGGCAAATTCTCATCCGACCGCACCATTAGCGAATACGCGGCGGAGATTTGGGGAATTGAGGCGATTCGGTAAAGAGGAGCATAAAGTTTAAGAATGTTATTGCTTTAGCTGGAGTACAATAGCTTCAGCTATTGCTTTTTAATTAAAAAGAGTTCAAAAATGCAGAATAAAATGTTTAAAGATGAGAAAGAATTGCCTAATCATTCACATATTACAAGTGTTTCTTTTGAAGGCACAGGCGCATTAGGTGGGCAAAAAATTTCTTTCTCACCTGCATTAAACACACTCATTGGAATTCGAGGAAGTGGAAAATCTTCTATTTTAGAAGCAATTCGTTATGCTTTAGACATTCCTTTACAAGAAAATACCTCAGATAAATCATATAAAGAAAACTTAGTCGAATATCTTTTAGGGAGTGGTGGAAAAATAATAATCCATGCTATAGATAAAAGAGGATGTCATTACGAAATTCATCGTATTAAAGGTGAAAAATTATCTAATATTAAGATTAATGGGGTTTTAAGAAATGGTATTTCTATTTCAGATACTATTTTATATAAACCTATCTATTTTGGACAAAAAGATTTATCCAACTCTGGTGAATCTTTTGAAATAGATTTGATTGAAAAATTACTGAGTAATGAATTACAAGAGATTCGTAAAAAAATTGAAAGTCAATGTTTATCTGTACGCGAAATATTACATTCGTTTAAACGTTTAGAAAATCTAAATGAGAGAAAACAAGAAACTATTCAAAAGAAAAAAGATATAGAATATAAACTTGATTTCTATAAACAACATGATTTAGAAAAAACATTACAAAAACAAATTGAGTTTGAAAAAGATGAACGTCAATATGAACAACTTATTCAACACATAAATAATTACATTAGTGAGTTGAAACAATTCATAGAAACTTATAAAAATTCTCCGCTTTTAAAGTTTGATTACCAATCGGTTTACAATCAAAGTTTTTTTGATAATGTGAAAGCTGATATTAATAAATTAATTGCAGACTTACATAGCTTAAATCAAATAGAAACACATGGAGTAGAAACTCAAGGCATATTAAAAGCTAAAAAAGATGTGTTTCTATCATTAAAAGATGCTGTTAAAGAGGAGTTTGCAGCAATTGAACGTCAAACAGCCGAAAAGTTTAAAGCAGCTAATTTAACAATGATAACAACAGAGGAATTTTTGAGTTTGCATAAAGAACTGCAAAAAATGCAGCAAACTCTAGATTTAATTGACCAACAAGAACAACAACAGCAATCAAAGGATATTTTATTAACGAATGAATTAGTTAAATTAAATGATTTATGGTTACAAGAATATCGTTTAATTGAAAATAATTTAGCTAAACTTAATTTACATGATTCTCCTTTAAAAATTAAATCAGAATTTAAAGGAAATAAAAATGCAATGCGGACTTTTTTAAAAGATATTTTATATGGTAGTAAAATTCGTGAAAATTATATAGAAAAAATTGTCAATGAATATAGTGACTTTATTCAAATTTATCGCAATCTGAATGAAGCAAAAGCGTTAATGGGAAATTTTGCAAATACTTTTGAACAAAAATTTTTAGAGAATTTAGAGAGTTTGCTTACTTACCAAGTTCCTAATCAATTTACTTTAGAATACAAAGGTAAAGAATTAAAACAACATTCTTTAGGACAACGTGCATCTGCATTAATTTTATTCATTCTGAATCAAAAAGAACATGATGTGATTATTATTGACCAACCAGAAGATGATTTGGACAATCAAACAATTTATGAGGATGTTGTTAAACTCATTTTAGAACTAAAACCCAATATACAATTTATTTTTGCAACACATAATGCCAATATTCCCGTATTAGGTGATGCAGAACAAATTATTGCTTGTAGTTATAGTGATAAGAAAATTGATTGCGAAACAGGAAGTATTGATGAAGAAAAAATTCGAGAAAAAATAGTGAAAATTATGGAGGGTGGGAAAGAAGCTTTTAATAAGAGACAGGAGATTTATCAAACATGGAAATTATAGAACTCCTTGAAATAATCAATCGTGGTGAAGATAGCAAACATCAGTTTAAAGAAACAATAAAACATTCCTCTCAACTAGCCGCAGAATTAGCTGCTTTTAGCAACAGCGAAGGCGGCATTTTGCTATTAGGAATAACAGACGATGGAATTATCAAAGGTTTATCTTTTGAAGAAGTCAACAAGTTAAATCAGTTAATTTCAAATACAGCATCTCAAGCTATTCGTCCTCCTATCAATCCGAGAACTGAAAATTTAAAATTGCCACAAGGTTTAATCATCATAATTTATATTGAGCGTGGTTTAAATAAACCTTATATCACTGACGATGGTATTATTTGGGTAAAAAATGGTGCAGATAAACGCAAAATTACTGCTCGTGAAGAGTTACAACGGATGTTTCAAAGTACAGCGTTGATTCATGCTGATGAAATTCCAGTGACTAATACTTCATTAAATGATTTAGATAGAAATTATTTTGAAGCTTTCTTTGAAAGAAATTATGGGGAATCTTTAGAAAGTCAAGAGATTTCATTGATTCAATTGCTTGAAAATATGAACTTGATGAAAATGGGGCAATTAAATTTAACAGCAGTTTTACTATTTGCCCGTTACCCACATTTTCGTTTACCAACTTGCATTGTTAAAGCCGTCGCTTTTTCTTCTGACAACATTGAAGACGTGCGCTACTCAGATAGCCAAGATATGGAAGGAAAGTTAGCCGATGTTTTTCAAAAAAGCTTAAGTTTTATTATTCGTAATCTTAGACAGGTTCAAAAAGAACAAGGAGTAAATTCATTAGGAAAACTAGAAATTCCACAAATTGTTTTTGAAGAGTTGTTAGTTAATGCACTTATTCACCGTGATTATTTTATTTCAGCAACAATTAAAGTTTTTATTTTTAATAATAGGATTGAGATTATTAGCCCAGGACATTTACCTAATAATTTAACAATTGAAAATATTAAACGCGGCAATTCTAATATACGCAATCCAGTTTTAACTTCTTTTGCAACTAAAATTTTACCTTATCGTGGATTAGGAAGTGGTATTTTAAGAGCTTTAAAAACATGGGCAGCAATTGATTTTAAAGATGATAGAGAAGCAAATCTTTTTAAGGTAATTATTTGGAGAGAAAATTACCCTTAAATTTTAAAGTAATATATTTACTCAATACATCCAAAACTCTGGAGGAAAAATGTCAGTCATAAAGCAATTTATTGCATTTACTTGTTTAATTATTTCTACCACCACATGGGCAGAAACAATTAGTGTACAAGGCACGGGTAAAAACACGTTCTATGTTTATGATGAATTTGAACGCTCTACATTAGGTTCTAGTTATACAAATAAAGAAGTTGTTTTAAAAGCACCTGCAACTTATGTTGTGAAATTGAATGAATCCCGCCAAGTTGTTTCTTTACAAACAGGGCAAAATTTGGTGCTTAAAGCAGGTTATGTAAAAGTCGCGGGGACAGGCAGGGACTACTTTTATGTGTATGATAGTTTGGGAAATAATAACTACTATTCTTCTTCTCATTATACAAATAAAGAGATTGAATTATTAGCAGGTACATACACGATTAATTTAAATCGTGCTTCACAAAAAGCCGTAGTACAAGCAGGACAAACAACTGTGTTAGAAACTGGCTCAGTGAGTGTAGAAGGCATTGGTTTAGCTGATTTCAGTATTTTAAATAAAACTGAAACCTATTCTTCTAATTATAGAAATGTAAATGCGTATGCTGAATTATTTCCTAATGAATATTTAATTCAAGTCAATAATGTTTCTCGCCCAGTAACAATTGTCGCAAATCAAAGAACCACATTAAAATTAGGCTCTGTTAAAGTCACAGGGTTGGGTTATTTTGATTATCATGTGTACGACATTTTAGAGAAAAATAGGCTTTATGATGGCAGAGATATTAATAAAGAAGTTGAAATGTTTGCTGGTGATTATGTGATTTATGTCAATGGTTCTAAACGTACTGCAAAAATTGTGGAAGGACAGCAGACTGAATTAAAAGTAGGGGCGTTAACTGTCACTGGAGTAGGGCGGGGTTCTTATCGCGTTTATGATGAAACAGGAAAGAATGAATTAGTCTATTATCAATCTATTCCTGTAAATAATGTGGTTGAATTATTTGAAGGAACTTATACCATTTATTTAAATGGAACAAAACAAGTTGCTCAAGTAAAAACTAATCAAAAAACTGTTATCCCTAGTTATGTTGCAACCACACAAGCCACTGGGGGACAGTATGGCGAACTTTACGCGAATGGAGATTTTATTTCTAGTGGTTATTTTTATGAGCAATTAGAATTATTTACAGGAACTTATTCATTAAAAATAAACGGCAAAACCCAAACGATTGTGGCGCAATCGGGTACGCCGACAATCGTCGCGCTGAATGCGGATGTCAGCACGGTAACACCCACGCCGACTACGCCAGTTGTAACGCCTGATGGCTCAACGACGGGAGCGACGACAGGAACAACAGGCACAGGCAGCACAACAACAAGCGGGGGAACTTCTACGCCTTCTTATAATGACGGTGTTACGGCTGGAATCGCACAATGTAAAGCAAATCCAAGTGGTTGTGGTATTAGTAACCAATATGATAGTGGCTATCAAACAGCGGTCAAAGATTGCAAAGCTAATCCTGAAAAATGCGGAATTAGCGTTACAACCACCGTAACCAGCGCAGATAACAATGGTTCAACGCAAGCGGGCATGGATTTATGCAAAGCAGACCCTAAAGCGTGTGGCATTGTGCTTGTAGATGAATTCGCGATTATTCAAACAACGATGGCAAAATGCAAGGCAAATCCAAGTAGTTGCGGCATTATTTTAGCAAGTAGTCCTTCTTCTATTGATACCAATGGTTCAACGCAAACAGGAATGGATTTATGTAAAAGTAATCCTAGTTTATGCGGAATTAGCATTGTTGATGAAAAGAAAATACAACAAGCAACCATAGAAAAATGTCAAAAAGACCCCAAAGCTTGTAATATTAATGTCAATGTTAAACATGCAACTTATAATCCTAAAACGGGTGAAGTTTATTTGCCATTTTTAGATGTACAATTAGAAAATAATTCTTTGGTTACTTTTGAATTATTTTTATTACAACAAACTAATAGTTTTCAATTTGATTTAGATTTAACGCGAATTAAACAGCATTAGTTTTTAATGAGTAGTTTGCACAAAAAATGCTTGTTTGCTTACCGCAAGTAAGTAAACAAGTTAATCAAAAAACTTTTTAAGGTGTTATAATTTCTTTTAATTCTCTCTATTTGTCCAGCAAGGAGGAAAAAATGCGATTTTTTGCTTATTGGCTATGTTGTTTATCGTTGCTTGTCACTAATGTAGCAAGTTGGGCGGCTAATGATTTAACAGGAAAAAAAGTATTTTTTATCAATTCCTATCATGCCGGCTATGAATGGAGTGATGGTATTCAAAATGCCGCTTTGCAAATTTTAAAAGAAGCAAAAATACAAACTGAAGTTTTTTATTTAGACGCAAAACAACGCCCGACTGAAGCTGAAAAACAAGCGAATGCGTTACTTGCTAAACAACGTATTAGTGCTTTTAAACCTGACCTTGTTATTGTTTCTGATGATGATGCGGTTAAATATGTACTCGTTCCTTATTTTAAAAATGGTGCTTTACCTTTTGTCTTTTGTGGCGTGAATTGGGATGCAAGCGAATATGCTTTATCTCCACAACAAGCAACGGGGGTTCTTGAAATAGATTTTCATAAAACTATTGTACAAACTTTAGAAAAAGTTGCTAAAGGTAAACGGGTTGGGATTATTGGTTTTGATGGAACAACAGAACAGAAATTAGTAAATCTTTTTTTTAAAAATACAGGTATCAATTTAGAAAAAGTTTATTTAGAGAAAAATTTTGAAAACTTTAAAACCAGTTTCTTAAATGCACAACAAGAAGTAGATATATTGGTAATGAGTAATTTGCGTGGGATTGAAGGTTGGAATGATGATGAAGCTCAAGCTTTTATTTATGACAATAGCAAAATTCCAATTGGTACAACCCAAACATGGATAACCCAAAAATTTGCGATGTTAGGAATTATTAAACTCCCTGAAGAACAAGGACAATGGGCAGCAAATATAGCGTTACGCATCTTAGGAGGGGAGAAAGTTAGCAGCATTCCTATTGCTAAAGCAAAAAAAGGAAAAGTGTTGTTTAATAAAAAATTGGCAGACAAATTACAATTACAAATGCCTAAAGATTTATCTGGTATTGCAGAGATTATCCAATAAGTTTTTTATAAAAATAATTTGTAATTTTTTAATGACAAGGAGTTTTTTATGTTTTATATAGCTCGTTTCTTATTAGGGCTAGGTTTGATGTTCTATTTAACTCTGTTTAGTTTTGCTCAAGAAGACAATATTTCTTTCTCAGGAGCAGGAAAGAAAGTGCTTTATATAGATTCTTATCATTCTACTTATGATTGGAGCATGGGAGTTCTTCAAGGAGTTGAAGAGAGTTTAAAGAAGTCTGGTGTAAAGCTTGAAACGTTTTATATGGATGCTAAAAATCACCCTACAGAAACAGAAAAGCAAGCTGCTGCTTTGTTAGCTAAGCAAAAAATTGAAAGTTTTAAACCCGATATTGTTATTACTTGTGATGATGATGCGGTTAAATATGTGTTAGTGCAGCATTTTAAAAATGCACAGCTACCATTTGTTTTTTGCGGAGTGAATTGGAGTGCGGATGAGTATGGTTTACCTTTTAAAAATGCGACAGGGATTTTAGAAGTTGATTTCTTTAAAACCATTGTATTATATTTAGATAAAATTGCTAAAGGTAAACGTTTAGGATTTATTTCTTTTGATGGTGTTTCAGAACGACGCAATGAAGAAAAATTGCATGAAATTGCTAAAATTAATTTCGATAAAGTTTATTTTGAGAAAACTTTTGAAAGTTGGAAAACTAACTTTTTAAAATTACAAGATGAAGTGGATATTTTATTTATCACTAATCCTAAAGGAATAGAGGGATGGGATGATGAGAAAGCGCAGGCGTTTGTGTATGAGAATACTAAAATTCCAACCGCTGCAACTCATGTATGGATTGGTAGAAAATTCAGTTTATTAGCCGTTACTAAAATCCCACAAGAGCAAGGACAATGGGCAGCTAAAACGGCATTAGACATTTTAGCGGGCAGAGTCATTAGCGATATTCCAATTGCTAAAAATCGCCAAACTAAAATTATCATCAATAAAACTTTGATGGAAAAATTAAATATTCGTTTCTCGCCTGATTTAATGGGTAAAGCGGAAATTGTACAATAGTTGTTTAAAGTAATTTAAAACAAAATTGTAAGCAAAATAAAAGGTCGTGTTATAGAAAATTCTTTCTAATAAACACGACCTTTTTATTTAGTGCGAGTTTTGTTTATGCAGCTTTAGCTGTTGCTAATACAGGCCCTGCTGTACGCACGCCTTCGCTGACTTTATCTTCATATTTTTTGAAGTTATCTAAGAACATCGCTGCTAATTTTTGTACTTGTGCATCATACGCAGCTTTGTCTTTCCATGTGTTGCGCATTTGTAACGCAGCACTGTCGATACCCGCTAACGCTTTAGGAACTTTAAAGCCAAATACGGGGTCGGTGTCAAAATCTACTTTGGCTAATTCACCTGAAACAGCGGCGTTGACAATACAACGCGACATTGCGATTGGCATCCGCTCGCCTACGCCATAAGGGCCTTTCCACCAGCCAGTATTCACTAAGTAGCAGTCCACATTATATTTTTTAATCCGCTCTGCTAATAATTCAGCATAACGGGTGGGGTGTAATGCCATGAAAGGCGCGCCAAAGCAAGTGCTAAATGTGCTTTGTGGTTCAGTCACGCCTGCTTCTGTACCTGCGACTTTAGCGGTGTAACCACTTAAGAAATAGAACATGGCTTGTTCTGGGGTTAATTTAGCGACAGGCGGCAACACGCCGAATGCGTCACAGGCTAACATCACAATCGCATTGGGTTGACCGCCCATACCATCGGGATGGAAGTTAGGAATTTGGTCGATATTGTAAGCGGCACGCGTATTTTCTGTGATTCTAGCAGAATCAAAATCAATTTGACGGGTGTGTTGGTCAATGTCGACATTTTCTAAAATTGTGCCGAAACTATGGCACGCTTGCCAAATTTCAGGCTCAGCTTTAGGGGATAATTTGATGGCTTTCGCATAGCAGCCGCCTTCAAAATTGAATACGCCGTTATCGCACCAGCCATGCTCATCATCACCGATTAAGTGACGGCTTGCATCAGCGGATAAGGTAGTTTTGCCTGTACCAGATAAACCAAAGAACACCGCAGATTGCCCTGCATCATTGCTGTTAGCAGAGGCGTGCATGGTCATTAAACCTAATTGCGGTAAAACGTAATTCATTACAGTGAATACAGATTTTTTGATTTCGCCGCAGTATTGTGTACCGCCGATCACGATTTCACGGGTACTGAAATTAATTGCAATGAAAGTTTCAGAATTTGTACCATCTTCCGCAGGAACTGCTTTTGCATCAGGGGCAGCATAAATACTGAAATTTTGTAATAACGGTTCGCTAGGATAGTTGTCTAAAGGTGCGCGGAACATGGTCATTGCAAATAATGCTTGATACGCATGTTGGGTACGCACAGTTAACGGCATTGCATAGCGTGGGTCAGCACCAACGGATAAATTTAAACTAAAGCTGTCTTTGCTGTCTAAAACCGCTAATACCCGTGCTTTTAATTGTGCAAATTGTTGAGCAGAAACGGGTTGATTCACTTTACCCCAATCCACTAATGCTTCGCTGCTATCATCCCGCACGATGTACTTATCTTTGGCAGCACGCCCTGTAAATTTACCTGACATGGCAACTAACGCACCATTCGCAGATAAGATAGTTTCATTATTTTTAAGCGATTTTTCAATCAATTCGATGGCGGTTAGATTTTGGTGAATCATTCACTATTTCCTCGTTGTTTTGAAGTTGGTAAACGCTGTACTTTTATATAATTGATTTAATTGTATAAATACAAAGCGTTATATTTTATTTTTTTGTTGCTAAACAGGAAATTAAGCGTTTTTTTAATTAAAATCTTTAACTTATTTTAAGATTATAAAAACACTTGAAATAAATACAAAGATTATACGGTTATTAAATAAAAACTGTCTATGTTGTTTAAAAAATTTTAGGCTTTTAAAAAAAAGCATTTAAATTTTTGTATTAGCCAATACATTAAACAAATCTATTCAGTTTTTAAAGTAGGTAAAGTTTTTTTTACCTTTTTCTAGTATAGATAAAAATTAAAATTTAACTATTTGTTTTGAAGTGTGAATAAAGTTAAATTGCTAAATTTAAACGTGCTTAAATCAGGGATTTCCTGCATACTATCTTAATACTTACAACTCCAATGAGGTCTTTTATGGAAAAAATACATAAACCCGTGCGTAAAGCAGTCTTTCCTGTGGCTGGTTTAGGAACTCGTTTTTTACCTGCAACTAAAGCCAGTCCTAAAGAAATGTTATCAGTGGTAGATAAACCTTTGATTCAATACGCAGCTGAAGAAGCAGTTAAAGCAGGGATTGAGCAATTGATTTTTGTTACCAGTGGCAGCAAACGTGCGATTGAAGACCATTTTGACCGCAATAAAGAATTAGAAGAAGAATTAGAGCGGCGTGGAAAATATGATTTATTAGAATTAGCACGGAATATTGTGCCGCCTGGGGTTTCTTGTATTTATGTACGTCAACCGCAAGCATTAGGGTTAGGACATGCAGTTTTATGTGCAAAACCCGCCGTTGGAGAAGAACCTTTCGCCGTTATTTTAGCGGATGATTTAATTGATGGAAAAGAAATTCCTTGTTTAGCACAAATGGTTAACATTTTTGAGAAACAACATTGCAGTATTTTAGCGGTAGAAGAAGTGCCACGCGCTGAAACTTACAAATACGGAATTGTTGAACCATCTCCTTTATATGAAGGGGTAAACACCGTTAAATCTATTATAGAAAAACCCTCTCCTGAAAAAGCACCTTCTAATTTGGCTGTTGTGGGGCGTTATATTTTAACTCCACAAATTTTCCATCATTTAGAAAGAACAGCGAAAGGCGCAGGCGGCGAAATTCAATTAACCGATGGTATTGCAGCATTATTAAAAGAAGAACAAGTGTTGACTTATCAATTTAAAGGCACTCGTTATGATTGCGGTAGCAAAATTGGTTACTTAAAAGCAACCATTGATTATGCAATGCAACATCCCAACTTACGCGATGAATTTAAACAACATTTAAGTTCTATTGTGCCAAAACTTTAAAACAGTTTTAAAGTTTTTTAGAAATAAAAAAAGGTGCAAAACTGCACCTTTTTTTATGTGTATGGAGCTTATTAACCTTTGATTGCTGAGTATAATGTTAAAGCACCAATAACCAAAAATCCTACCCCAGCAATTAAATGTAAATATTTTTCATTTAAATATTGTGATAACACTGCACCGACAATAACACCAATAGCAGAAGTTAACACTAAAGCTGAAGAAGAGGCAAAGAAAACTGTCCATTTATCTACTTGTTTCCCAGAAGCAAATAATAAGGTAGCTAATTGCGTTTTATCGCCTAACTCTGCTAAAAAAACAGTTCCAAATACTAAAAAAAAGGTTTTTAAATCCATAAAAAAACTCAAACTTGTTTATTTAAAATTTCTTTAAAAGCAATGAGTGCTATTAGAACTTACTAATTAAGCAATATTCTATTTTCTAAATACTGCGGTATTTTAACAATATCTAAGCATTCAATCATGGAAGCTTGCTCCATAATAAAACCTGCTAATAAAGGTGTGTATTTGGATTCTAACATATTCAAGGCTTGTTCACGAGTCATAAAATCCGTACTACTTTTTTGTACTGTTTCTGTTACTCGCTCCACAATCACCCCAAATAAAGTAGATTCTTGCTCCTCATTTAGCCTTTCAATCAATAAAATCCGAGTGCTTAAGCGCGCAACGCACGGTGTGCCTTGCAGTAATTGCCGCAAATCAATCACGGGCACTAATTTTTCCCGATAATTAAAAAAACCAGCAATATAATCAGCCATTTTAGTGACTTTGTGCAAACTGACTAAAGGCACAATTTCTCGCACTGCATCATGTTTGACCATGTACATGGATTCACCTAAATAAAAGATAATCAATAGCATAGCTTATCCATTATTGACTTTGCAGCGTGCCACATGGTCACGCAAACCGCGTGCTGCTTCATTTAATTGCTCAATTGCTAAAAAGGATTCTTGCAAAGAATCAGCAGTCTGCCGAATCCCTTCGCCTAAATCATTAATCGCAATATTAATCTTTTGTGCATTTTCCGCTTGTTTACCCATGGCTGAAGTCACATTTTCAAAACTGGGTGAAAGGGTTTGCACTTGCTCAATAATCAAGGTTAATTGCAAACTGATTTTGTCCACATCCGCCGCGCTGCGCTGCACGACCGCGATAAATTTATCCATTTCCATTACGCCCGCCGTGACGGCGGACTGCATTTCTTTGACCATTTGGTCAATGTCTAAAGTAGCAACAGCCGTCTGGTCAGCTAAGCGTCTGATTTCGCGGGCAACGACATTAAATCCCCGTCCATATTCCCCTGCTTTTTCCGCCTCAATGGCTGCGTTTAAAGAGAGTAAATTGGTTTGGTCGGCGACTTTGGTAATGGTGGTAACCACGGTGGTGATATTTTCGGTTTTTTCGTTAATCGCGCCCAACCGTCCTGAAATAGATTTAGAGGCAATTTCCATTTGCTGCATTGCATCGCGCATCCGCGCTAAATCGACTTGTCCACGGGTCGCAAATTCAGTTGTGCCGACGGATTTCATTGCCACTTGTTGCATGGTTTCTACTAAATTATTAGCCACTTGCGAAATTTCATTAACAGCACGCACGGCTTTATTAGTAGATTCAACTTGATTTAACATTGTTGCTTTTTGTTGCTTTGCTGTCGCGGCAAGCTCGGTGGAAGAAGAAGTAACTTGCACACCTGAGCGATGAATTTGGTCTAAAATTTGACGTTGAGCATTGACCATTTGATTTAAAGCATTGCCCATTTCACCGATTTCATCTAAATTGGCTAAATTAAGAACAACTTTATTATCTCCTGACCGTACTTTATTAGAAAAAGCTACGATTTTCTTAATGGGTTCAATTACAGAAATGGTTGTAATATAATAAATCAATCCACCTACTAACAATAAAATAAACACTAACATAATTGCTAATGTTTTAGTGGATTGATTTGTTAAAGAATCCTCTTTCTTGATTTCAAACGCATACGCAATTTTTGCAATCGGTTTATTACTAAAATCCATCAGTGGAAAATTTCCTACCGCAATATCTTTAGCCGTAAATAAATAGTTTTCATTGATGCTATTTAATAACTGAGGATTCTTTATATCAATTCCTTTTAATGTGCCGACAGATTTCATTAAATACCAACGATTATCTAAAGCTTGTAGCGTATTTTTATCTTTAATAAAACGATTGTTATTCGGCGTATTTTCTATGATTAAAAATAAAGCTGTATTATCTCCTACAGCTTTAATTTTAATTAGATTATCTAATAAACTATCAAAATCAAATAATACTTCAACTGAGCCTAAAGTTTTATTATTTGCATTTTTAATCGGAGCAACGCCACGAATAAATAAACCTTCACGCCCTAATTCAATGCCTTTTGCACTTTTACCTGTACGGTTAACTTCCATCACCATTTCTCTAAAACTAGATAAATCATCTGAAATATCTAACCATTGTCCATCACGTTGCACTTGCTTATCTTGCCATGCGCGTAACAAACTGTGTCCATTGGCTAAATGAAAATGGACTTTTAATTTTTGTTCTGTAATTTGAGTGTAATTATCTAAGAAAAGTTTTAATTCATGTCTTAAAAATTCACGCGCTTCTTGTCCTTTTGCATCTTGTTCATCTTCTATTTTTCCTTGATGTGCAATTTCATAGGCTTTTAATACACTTGGCAATTGCGTTAATAAAATTGCCTTTTCTAAAGCTTGTTGTCCTGCAAAATCAAGGAAAGAAGTGACTTCTTGATTTTTAATGCTAATGGTATCGATGTACAAATGGGATTTAAATTCATCTAACACTTGTTGCATTACCCAATATCCCATTGTGCCGAAAACAATTAACATAAAGAAAATGGGAATAAAAATTTTTTGTTTTAAATTCATATTAAAAACTCTTTGTCATTTTTTATGTAAATGGCAATTGAAAAAACAAATTTTATTTTAAGAGCGGTTCTAATCCTTGCCAAACATTCTCTAATAATAAAGGTTGTGCTGTTTCATTAGGATGAATATTATCGGCTAACATCAATTCAGGACGAGTTGCAACTCCTTCTAAAAAGAAAGGAATAAAAGCGACTTGATATTGCGTTGCTAACGCCTGATAAATTTGCTGAAAACGCTCGCTATAAGCAATACCATAATTCGGAGGAATACGCATTCCTAAAAATAAAACCGTTATTTTTGCTTGTTGCGCTTGCTCTAAAATTGCACTTAAATTACTTTTTAATTGTTTTAAATTAGAACCGCGTAAACCATCATTTCCCCCTAATTCTAAAATTAACAAATGGGGTTGATGTTGTTTAAGCAATCGCTCAATTTTTTCTAAACCTTGCCCGCTGGTATCGCCGCTGACACTTTCATTAATCACAAGATGCGGATAGCCTTTTGTTTGCAATCGCTGTTGTAAGAGATAGACCCAACCTTGTTTAATTTCAATCCCATGCGCCGCACTGAGGCTGTCACCTAGCACTAAAATAGCAGGCGGTTTGGTCGTATTTACAGGGGGTTGTTCGGCAAGGGCAATATTTGCCCAACTACTCCCTGCTATTGCTATCGATAACATTAAACCATAGTATTGAGTCATAACATTAATTATCCAACGGATAGCTTTCATCATTTTCATTTTTACGCCTAAAAGTGACTCATTATGCTTGTAGAATCACAGCTTAATTCAGCCGTTATTCCGCCTGTTGCTCCTATCATACGCACACAACATCTTTCGCGTCATGTTAGCGCACCAGAAGGGGAATTATCTATTTTAAACCAAGTTTCACTTGAAGTTTATCCGCAAGAGGCTGTTGCAATTGTGGGCGCGTCGGGGTCGGGCAAGTCCACTTTGTTAGGATTATTAGCGGGTTTGGATAATCCCAATGAGGGCACGGTGGAGTTATTGGGGCAGTCGTTAAATTTATTAAATGAAGACCAACGCGCCACTTTACGCGCTGGGAAAGTGGGTTTTGTGTTTCAAGCATTTCATTTATTGCCCAGTTTAACCGCGTTGGAAAATGTCATGTTACCGCTTGAACTCGCACGGGATGAACAGGCAAAAGAAAAGGCAATCAATGTGTTACAACAAGTCGGTTTAAATGCACGTTTGCATCATACCCCAAAGCAATTATCGGGCGGTGAGCAACAGCGAGTCGCACTCGCTCGAGCGTTTGCAATGCAACCGATGGTATTACTTGCAGATGAGCCGACGGGTAATTTAGACCATGCGACGGGGCAGCAAATTATTGATTTATTGTTTAAATTAAAATCAGAACATGGTACGGCATTAGTGTTAGTTACACATGATTTGAATTTAGCCGCCCGTTGTGACCGTCGCTATACTTTAAAAGCAGGTTGTTTACAGGCTTAAAAGTAGGGTGGAATAGTGAAGCGTATTCCACCACGACGTTCCACAAAAGCTGGGCAAAAACAAATTATCATCGCTCAGGGCGAATATAGTAACCGCACCTTAAATTGCGTAAATTGGAGTGCAATAGCTTTAGCTATTGCTTTTTAACCATTTAATTAAACAGTATTTACCTGTTAAACACTGGCAATAGCTGAAGCTATTGCACTCCATTTAAAATGCGTTTGCTATACTCATTCTCCCCTACACTGCACAGGGTGGAATACGACGCAAGTCATCTCTCACTATTTTGTTTTTACTGATTTTTTTGACTTTGTGGCGTTTCATGGTGGAATACGCTTCGCTATTCCACCCTACAAAAATTTAATCATACTTTTCATCTGCGTAAACGCTAAATAATCAAACGACAAACTTATGT
>CAZKST010000028.1:0-4358 GCA_964555395.1 uncultured Thiotrichaceae bacterium
ATGGCGTGCGTTATATGAGTCGCGATGTTGGGGCGATGTCACACACTGTTTCACCCGTCATGCAAGGTATGCGGCAAATGATGCCGTGGGCTCCTTAGAATAGCCTACTTAAACAAAAACCTGCTAGGTCGCGAATACCTAGCGGGTTTGTTTAACGGGTTTAAAGATTTGCCCGTTTTTTGTGGAAATAATACAAACTATAGCGTTAAAAATTTACTTGCTGAATGCTGCTTATCTTCTATTATTTATATTCATAAATTACGCATTTTTTTATTTAACTGCATAACTTTTAATATTAAAGGATAATTAATGCAGATAATATTGGATAAATACCCAAAATTTGATGGAATTTGGCATTTTACTGACCGTTCAAATCTTCCACTTATTGAGAAATATGAGGGTTTGTTATCTCTTGAAAAAATAGAAGAGTATGGAATCTCAATTCCAATGTCTAATGGTAATCAATGGAGTCATGAAGCCGATAAATTAAAAGGATTACATCGCTTTGTTCATTTGGCTTTTATTGATGACCATCCAATGCTTTTTAGAGCAAAACAAGAAGGAAGAATTAAAGACCCAATTTGGTTAAAAATAAAAAACGCTACTATTTTACATAATACAGTACGTTTTAGTGCTGATGTTTCTAATAAAACAGGGGTTCGTATTTTAAATGCTGAAGAAGCAATACAGCAAATTGATTTCGACGCACTTTTTACTTATATGGATTGGCGCAATGCAGAGGTTCAGCATAGACGACAAGTCGCAAAAAAAGCAGAAATTCTTATTCCTGACAAAGTAAATATAGAAGATATATTGGATTTAAAAAATGGCTAAACGTCCGATTTTTATTCCGCATACTAATGCGTTAATTGAACAAGTTCAAATTGATTTTGTATGGAATTCTGGATTTTCTCTAATTCAGAAAAAGAAGAATATTGTTGCTTTACATCAAGCTGCATTACAAAAAGGGTATGCCCCCCTTCTTGAAGTTTCAACGAAATCAGAAGAGTTAATTGGTCAGCGATTAAGCGCATTTAATTTAAAAATAGACTCGCCAATAGGAAAAATTGTAGTAGAAGCTGCATTTCAAGGGAGTAAAGTTTTTGAACAAGGAGGGCCTTACACCGACATTTATAACATGAATGGAAAAGAAGCTAAAACCGACCCACGCTTAAAACATTCTGGAAAACTGATAGGGTTTAATTATTTTGGTGAACAATGGTCATTAATACCTAAAAATGCTTTTTATGATTGGTTATATTTAACTGCTTTACAACCGCATCAAGATTTTTTAAAGCGATTATTTAAATATAAAGGTTTTACAGATATTGAATTTAATCCCGAACGTTCTATTAACTGCCAAGCAAGAACTTGTGCACTTTTAATTTCATTGCTTAAATTAGATTTATTAAATACTGCTTTAACGAGTCAATATAATTTTATTGCAACGACCTCAAATACTTTAGAGGAAAATTTTGCTGAATTTCATTTTCCATATTATGAGAGTGAAAATAAAACCATTAAATTAAGCGAGCATGAGAGTCGTAGGGTGGAATAGCGAAGCGTATTCCACCATGACGTTCCGCAAAAATTGAGCAAAAACAGAGTCTAAACCGCGTGGTGGAATACGGCTTGCGCCTATTCCACCCTACATTAATGGCTTTCAAGTCTGTTAGAATCGGGTTTAAAAATACCCCGTTCAAACCTCAAACAATTTATTGCCCCATCGCAATAATATTGAAACCACAATCAACATAAGTCACTTCACCCGTCACGCCAGAAGCTAAATCTGAGCACATGAAAGCGGCGACATTGCCCACTTCTTCAATAGTCACGTTCCGACGTAAAGGCGCGTTTCTTTCAACGTAGCCCAGCATATTTCTAAAGTCAGAAATCCCTGAAGCGGCTAAAGTACGAATCGGACCCGCAGAAATCGCGTTTACCCGAATCCCTTTTACCCCTAAACTGTAAGCTAAATAGCGAACATTGGCTTCTAAACTGGCTTTAGCTAAGCCCATCACGTTGTAGTAAGGAATCGCTTTTTCCGCGCCAAAATAGGATAAAGTCATAACAGACGCATTGCGCCCTTCCATCATGGGCAATCCTGCTTTTACTAATGCTGATAAGCTATAAGAACTAATTTCGTGTGCAGTTTTAAAACCTTCACGGGTTGCATTTTCTAAATATGCCCCTTTTAACTCTTCAGAAGGCGCAAAAGCGACTGAATGCACAATCCCGTCTAAACCATCCCAATGTTGGGCTAATGTACTGAATACATTTTGAATTTGCTCATCGCTAGCAACATCACAAGGGAGAGTAATAGATGAGCCAAATTCTTTTGCCATCTCTTCAACGCGCCCGCGCAATTTTTCAGTTTGATAAGTAAAAGCTAATTCTGCGCCTTCACGGTGCATGGCTTGTGCAATTCCGTATGCAATAGAGCGACTACTGGCTAAACCAACAATTAAAACTTTTTTATTGGCTAAAAATCCCATCGTATATGTTCCTTAATGGATTGAATAAAAAATAAATTTATTAGAATTCAATACTTCACTATGTTTTTTATTAAAAGTGACTTATGAAGAAAATGGATTATTATACAATGTGTTGATTTTAACAATCGTTTATTTAAGCATGACTCTTTTTATAAAGGAAAAGTGATATGAGCGTAAAAATTGCGTTAGTAACTGGGGCAAATCGTGGCATTGGCTTTGAAATTTGTCGCCAATTAGCCCGTTTACCTGAAATGCAAGTGATTTTATCGTGTCGCGATGTTGCTAAAGGACAAGCAGCGATTGAAAAATTAGCAGTAGAAGGGTTAAAAGTGGATTTTGTTGCGTTAGACGTGGCTGAGGAAGCCTCACGGGTTAATGCGTTTAATCAAATTATGCAGAAATATGGGCGTTTAGATGTGTTAGTTAATAACGCGGGCGTGTTTTTAGATTCACGGGAAAATTCTAGTGTGTTAACCGATTCTTTAGACAGCATTCGGGCGGCAATGGAAATTAATACTTACGCACCATTGCGCTTGTGTCAGTTATTTGTACCAAGCATGATTAAAAACGGCTACGGGCGTATTGTTAACGTGTCTAGCGGTATGGGGCAATTAAGTGAAATGAATGGCGGTTGCGCGAGTTATCGTTTATCTAAAACTGCGGTCAATGCAGTCACTTGTAGTATTGCAGATGAGTTAAAAGGTACAGATGTTTTAATTAATTCCGTTTGTCCAGGCTGGGTAAAAACCGACATGGGCGGCTCGGGTGCAAGTCGTGAATTGCCTGAAGGCGCGGCGGGAATTGTTTGGTTAGCCACGTTACCCACAGGCTCTGTATCGGGTAAATTCTTCCGTGACCGTCAAGTTATTGAATGGTAAAGCAAATTAAGTAATTTAAAATTTATCCAAACCACAATTTACTAAATTGCCGAATTGTCTGAACCTTAATTCAGTTAATTATCCTAATTTTCTTAATTTTTCATTATGTTAATTAAGCGAATTACGGTTCAGACAAAAACTTAAAAAAGTGGTTTATACGAATATTATCAACCCAGTGAGAAAGTTTCATGGATAACCGTAATGCTTCCCAAGTCCCTCCACAACCTATTTATCGTAAAAACTATCGACAACCTGATTATTGGATTCGAACCGTCGATTTAGCTTTTGAATTAGGCGATAAAGTAACTACTGTACGCAGTCGTTTGACTTTACAAAACAATGCTGCTGTCAATTCGGGCGGCAGACCTTTAGTTTTAAATGGGGAGCGTTTAAAACTGAAGTCTATTCAATTAGACGGTCGTCCATTGGAAAAAAGCGAGTATCGGGTTGAATCTGAATTATTATTTATTTCCAGCGTGCCCACTGGCGAATTTGTGTTAGAAACGGTGGTAGAAATTAAACCGCAAGAAAATACAGAATTAACAGGTTTATACCAATCCAGCGGTAATTTTTGCACCCAATGCGAAGCTGAAGGCTTTAGACGTATTACCTATTTTCTCGACCGCCCTGATGTGATGGCAAAATTTACCACCACTATCACCGCTGATAAAACCAAATATCCCGTGCTGTTATCCAATGGCAACCGTGTTGCAACGGGCGAATTAGACGGCAATAAACACTGGGTACGTTGGGAAGACCCATTTTTAAAACCGTGCTATTTATTCGCATTAGTCGCAGGCAATTTGCTGTGTCACGCGGGCGAATTCACCACCCGCTCAGGGCGCACGGTGCGTTTAGAAATTTTAGTTGAACCACAAAATATTGATAAATGCGAACATGCCTTAAAATCGCTACAACGCTCTATGGCGTGGGATGAGCAAACCTTTGGTTTAGAATACGATTTAGATATTTACATGATTGTCGC
>CAZKST010000028.1:4458-19800 GCA_964555395.1 uncultured Thiotrichaceae bacterium
GGGATGAGCAAACCTTTGGTTTAGAATACGATTTAGATATTTACATGATTGTCGCCGTCAATGATTTCAACATGGGCGCAATGGAAAACAAAGGCTTAAACGTTTTCAATTCTAAATTTGTCCTCTGTTCCCCTGAAACTGCGACCGATGACGATTACGAAGCCATTGAAAGTGTTATCGGACATGAATATTTTCATAACTGGACAGGCAACCGCGTTACTTGCCGCGATTGGTTTCAATTGACTTTAAAAGAAGGTTTAACAGTTTATCGCGACCAATGTTTTACTGCTGATATGACTTCTGCAATGGTAAAACGCATTAAAGATGTCAAATTATTGCGCACTTCTCAATTTGCCGAAGACCAAGGGCCTATGGCGCACCCCATTCGCCCAGAATCCTACATTGAAATGAATAATTTTTACACCAGCACTGTGTATAACAAAGGGGCGGAAGTCATTCGTTTATATGAAATGTTGCTCGGCAAAGATGGTTTTAGACGCGGCATGGATTTATATTTTCAACGCCATGATGGGCAAGCGGTGACTTGTGACGATTTCCGCGCCGCCATGGCAGATGCAAATCATGTTGATTTAAGCCAATTTGAACGTTGGTATTTACAAGCAGGTACACCATTAATCACTGCACACGGCGAATATTCCGCTGAGCAACGTAGCTATATACTTACATTAAATCAGCAAATTCCCAATGTCGCAGGACAAACCAATCCCGCCCCGCAACATATTCCCGTTGTCATGGGTTTAGTCGGTGAAAATGGGCAAGATTTACCGCTACAACTCGCAGGCGAAACCGCCGCCGTCGGCACAACGCGCACGCTAGAATTACGGCAAAATCAACAACAATTTCATTTTATCAATGTTGACAGCCGCCCGATTCCTTCCCTGTTCCGTGGATTTTCCGCCCCGATTCGCTTAAAAACTTCACAAAGCCGTGAAGATTTAGCCTTTTTAATGGCACACGACAGCGATGGATTTAACCGCTGGGAAGCTGGGCAAACTTTAGCCCAACAATTGTTACTCGATTTAGCCAATGACTGGGCAAGTGGGCGCGAATTAAAATTAGACCCGCTGTTTATCCAAAGTTTTGGTAAATTAGTAGAAGATAAACAACTAGATAGCGCATTAAAAGCGTTTGCTTTAAATTTGCCTGATGAACAAGTGTTAGGACAGCAATTAGAATTAATTGATGTGGACGCATTACATGAAGCCCGCGATTTTGTGATTCGCATGTTAGCGCGCTTATTCCGCAAACAATTGTTAGATATTTATCAAGAACATCATTCTACTGCGTCCTATTCTAATGATGCTAAAGCGATTAATAGCCGCCGTTTGAAAAATACCGTGTTGCAATATTTAGTTGCGTTAAATGAGCCAGAAATTAACACCTTGATTTTTGAGCAATTTAATACTGCTAATAACATGACTGACCAATTTGCAGCGTTGTTATGTTTAGTAGAAACGGAAAGCAAAGAGAAAGAACTAGCATTGCAAGCGTTTTATGACCGTTGGCATCATGACCCCTTAGTTTTAGATAAATGGTTTGCTGCCCAAGCGGCTTCTTCGTCTCCCAAAACTTTAGACCGCGTTATACGTTTAACAAAACATGCTGATTTTACACTAAAAAATCCAAACCGTTTACGCGCCTTAATTGCTACTTTCAGTATGCGTAATCAAGTCCGTTTCCATTCCAATAATGGCGGCGGTTATCGTTTATTAGCGGATATTGTGCTGGAATTAGACCAAATAAATCCACAAGTTGCTTCACGCATGGTCTCTGCGTTTAATCAATGGCGGCGTTTTGACAAAATGCGCCGTAATTTAATGGAAGCGCAATTAAACGCTATCGTTTCACATCCTAAATTATCTAAAGATGTGTATGAAATTGTCAGCAAGAGTTTAGCGGGTTAGTTAAAAAATTGTCTGAACCTTAATTCACTGTGTTTCATAATTAACATAATGAAAAAATAAGAAAATTAAGTTAATTATGTGACAGGGTTCAGATAATTTTGTAGTGCGGTTGCTATAGCAACTGTATAGTAACCGCGCCTTAAACTGATTAAACTGGAGTGCAATAGCTTTAGCTATTGCTTTTTAACTGCTTGATTGAAAGCCATTTTATCTGTTACGACACAGGCAATAGCTGAAGCTATTGCACTCCTTTTAAAGTGCGTTTGCTATATCTTAACAAAAGAACTGTTGGAACAAGTTCAAAAGTCTGCCAGTCCTTTGAGGACTGGCAAACCTGATTTAAACAGATTTAAAACTTATTTCACCCGCATTCCAGCTTGTGCGCCGCTGTCTGGACTCAGAATAAACAAGCCACTTGTACCCGTGCCATCACTCGCCGCTAAAACCATCCCTTCAGACATGCCAAACGGCATTTTACGCGGGGCTAAATTAGCCACCATCACCGTTAAACGCCCAATTAATTGCTCAGGCGTATAAGCTTCTTTAATGCCCGCAAAAACAGTGCGCGGCTGAGCCTCATTAATGTCTAAAGTCAATTTCAACAACTTTTTAGAGCCTTCTACATATTCAGCATTGACGATTTTTGCAATGCGCAAATCTATTTTGGCAAAATCTTCAATCGTAATCGTTTCACTCACTTTCGTTTCTGCTTTAGGCGCGGTTTTAGACTCGGGAGGAGTAGAAGTTTTAGAGCTTTCTGGCGCGGCTTCTGTGGGTTTTAAATTTTCAACGGAAGCATTAACCATCGCATCAATTTGCGCTTTTTCAACCCGCTGCATCAAAGGTTGAAAAGGTTGAATCGCACAGGCTAACAAAGGTTCAGCTTGCCATTGCAACGGGGTGTTAAAAAAGGCTTCTACTTTGGTCGCCATTGTCGGCAGAATAGGCGCGAGATAGCCCATTAAAACTCTAAATAAATTCAAGCCTTGCGTACAAACAGCTTGCAATTCTGCCTCATTTTCTGTCTTAGCAATCACCCAAGGTTTGCGCTCATCAATGTACTGATTGGCACGGTCAGCCAAGCCCATAATTTCCCGCACGGCGCGGCTATAATCACGACAATCAAAGGCTTGCGCAATTTCTTGTCCTTTTTGCACAAAGGATTGATACAACTCAGAATTTTCTAGTTGTGCAGCCAATTGTCCATTAAAACGTTTGCTAATAAAGCCCGCGCAACGGCTGGCAATATTCACCACTTTACCCACTAAATCTGCATTGACCCGATTAATAAAATCTTCTAAATTCAAATCAATATCTTCAATCCGATTATTTAATTTTGCCGCAAAATAATAACGCAAATATTCAGGATTCAAGTGATTCAAATAAGTGCGGGCAGTAATAAATGTGCCGCGTGATTTAGACATTTTTTGCCCATTCACGGTTAAGAAACCGTGCGCACAAATGCCCGTCGGTTTGCGGAAATCTGCACCATGTAGCACGGAAGGGAAAAAGAGCGAATGGAAGTAAATAATATCTTTACCAATAAAATGATAGACTTCCGCTTGACTGTCTTTACCCCAAAACTCATCAAAATCAACTTGATTTTTATCGCAGAAATTTTTAAAACTTGCTAAATAGCCAATCGGCGCATCTAACCACACATAAAAATATTTATTGGGTTGGTCTGGAATTTCAAAACCAAAATAGGGCGCGTCGCGGGAAATATCCCAAGGTTGTAAACCTGTTTCAAACCATTCATTCAGCTTGTTTAATACTTCAGGTTGCAAAGCGGTTGCCGCCCATTCATGCAACATTTGCTCGAACACTTTCAAATCAATGAAGAAATGCTCAGACTCGCGTTCAATCGGCGTTGCACCACTTAATACGGATACTGGATTTTTTAAATCGGTCGGTAAATAAGTTGAGCCGCACACTTCGCAACTATCGCCATATTGGTCAGCCGCGCCACATTTGGGGCATTCACCGCGAATAAAACGGTCAGGCAAAAACATTTCTTTCACAGGGTCATAGGCTTGTGAAATGACTTTGCTAAATACATAATTTTTTTCCCGCAACCGCTGATAAAACAATTCAGCAAAATGCCGATTTTCAGGCGAATGGGTGGAATAATAATTATCAAATCCAATAAAAAAATCACTAAAATCTGCTGTATGTTCTTGATAGACTTGTGCAATCAACTCTTCAGGGGAAATGCCGCGTTTTTGTGCATGTAACATAATGGGCGTACCATGCGCATCATCGGCACAAACATAATAGCAACGATGTCCCTGCATTTTCTCAAAACGTACCCAAATATCCGTTTGAATATATTCCACTAAATGCCCTAAATGAATAGAGCCATTAGCATAAGGCAATGCACTGGTAACGAGAATTTTACGTTGCGACATGACAGGAAATCCTTTTTTTAATGCTATAGGATGTAATTAAACGAAAAAAATGGCCGCAAGTTGCAGCCATTTTTTAAAAATTGAAAACCGAATATTGAGCGTTATAAGTTTAAATTTTGCTCAAATGTTTTAATTTCAGCATGATTTTTCAACGCAGAAACAAAACTTTCAAATTCAGCTTGTCCAATGGCAGTTTGAATGCGCTGTTGTCCAGCAGTATCAATGGCTTCATCTTCAGTTTTTACCGCGACTAAGGTTAAAATTGCAGTATCACCATTATTTAATTCCACCAATTTATAGGTTGCTTGATTTTCAGCAGGAATCGGTAATTTAAAAGCTTCTTGCACTAATTCAGGTAAAACAGTTTTACGCTCAGTGCGTTTAATCCAATGAACAGCTTGCCATTCTAAAGCACTCTCTTGCATGATTGCATTCGGATCGGCTTGATTTTTCAATTTATCAAACAATTGCGTTGCTAATTGTTTTGCTTGTTCTTTAGATTTTTGTTGTTTAAGTGCTGTTTCAACTTCGGCTTTAACTTCTGCTAAAGGTTTTTCTTTTGCAGCTTCATAATTTAACACGCGCAATACTGCAACATTGCCATTGGGTAATTCAAGCACTTCACTATTATAACGGTTCTTTAACACATTATCGCTGAAAGCCGCTTTAATTGCCGCAGGAGTGCTTAATACTGGGTCGTCTTTTACGCCTAAACGGTCAAATAACGCGGTAGTTTTCTTAGTCAATTTCATGCTTTCTACTAAAGCATCTAAACTGTTTGGATTTTCAAACGCTAAATTGCTAAATTGGTCTAATAACGCAGTAAAAGCTTGTTCAGCTTGTTCTTTTTGCAAATCTGCGGTTAAAGTTTCTTTCACTTCTTCAAATGGTTTAATCACTTCGTTTTTCTTATCATCTAAACGAATTAAATGATAACCGAATTGAGATTCTACAGGCTCGCTGATTTCATCTTTGTTTAATTTCAAAGCAGCATCTTCAAAAGGTTTAACAAATTGACCTTTGTTCAATTGTACCCAGCCTAAACTACCGCCTTCTTCTTTAGTGCCAGTATCGCTAGAAAATTCTTTTGCTAACACTTCAAATTTTTCGCCTTGTTTTAAACGGGCTAACACTTCTTCAGCTTTTTTCTTAGCTTCCGCTTTTTGTTCTGGCGTTGCGGTTGCTGCAACTTCAAATAAAATGTGGCGTAAGTTATATTCAGCAGGCGTTGTGAATTGTGCTAAATGGTCTTGATAAGCTTGTTTTAAAGTTAGGTCGTCAATTTTTTCTTGAGAAGCAACTTGTTGTTTAGCTAATTCTACATATTCAACACTGACTTTTTCTTCAGTCATATATTCTTTTAAATGGGCTTGATAATATTTCTCAATTTCAGCGTCATTTAATTGCATGTCTTTTTCAAAACGGCTGGCGGGCACTAAAACATAACTGACCGAGCGTTGTTGATTTTGTAATTGTTGATTCGCTTTTTGTTGTGTTTCAGGTGCGAAATGGGTTTTTAAAATGCCATTTTGTAATTGTTCAACCGTCATATCGCGGCGCATTTGGCTTTCAAAACCTGCAGTTGTCATGCCTTGACTAGATAACAATTCTTCATAACGTTTTTGTGAAAACGTTTTGCTCGTTTCGTCATGAAAAAACGGATAACTTTGGATTTGTGCAGCTAAATGCCCATCACCAATGCGTAAACCATGAGCCTGTGCTGTTTGAATTAACAATTCGCGTTCAATCATTTGTTTTAACGCATCCCGCCGAATTTGCTCATCCATAAATGATAAATCAGCACTATTGTTGCGTAACATATTGCGAATTTGTGCTTGCTGTTGCCGCACGGCTTGTTGATATTCTTGTGTTGCTAATTCAACGCCATTTACACTTGCAACCGCTGTTGTGCGTGAGGGCTGCATATATTCTTGAATCCCCCATAAAGCAAATGGAATACAAATGGCAATGATAATGAACCAAGAAAGCCAGCCTTTCGCGCCTTCACGAATTGTTTGTAACATATTGAAAACCTTATTTAATGGATAACAATACTAAAGCGACGAATCAATTGACGCTTAAGTGATAAAACTAGAATTGGCAAATTATAGTAATTTTTAAAGGTAAGATGTAAGTTGTTAGCCAATTTTTCATAAAAACCTTTCTTTTTAAGCAAAAATAAGCCCGAATTGCTCCTTAAAAGATTTTTTGTCGATAAAAAGTTATTTTTGAAAAAAGAAACGCTCATTTAAACGCAACTATCATAATAATATGATAAACGTGCTGCAAGTTGTTGTTGAATAAAACGATGCTACGCTTTATTAAAAGGGTGGGAAAAATAGCGTATCTAAAATTACGAAGTAACAGGGCTGTTTTTACAAATTAAAATATTTGTGCAGTTTTAATCCCTACGCAAAATTTTAAAAGGATAATCAGGCCATTGCTGTTTTAACTTGGCTAAACATTCTTGTGCCGCTTCTAAAGACACATAACACTGTCCGCGCCCCGCTTCGCGCCAACCGCCGCCTGATTCCTCTGACCATTCAGTGGGAGAATTGCGGTTAAACGTTAAACACACAACATAACCGCTCACCTGCACCACATTATTTTCTTCTTCAGACAAAATTAATTCTAAGGTTGCATAAACATCCCCTTCTTCTGCCGTTATTGCTTTTTCATTGACAGGCGGTGAAGAAAGTTCAGAAATAAAATCACTAAAAGTGCTTGCATTAGGATATGCAACATTCAAAGTGGAATGCTGCATCGTTTCTTGAATCGCTAATTTAAAAAAATCACTCTCGATTACGCTTTTCTGGACAAGTTTAGTTGAAGCTGTAGCTATAGCTACCGTTTGAAGTTCTTCAAGAGAGTTCTTCACTTGTCCGATTTCTTTTTTTAAGTTTCCAATTTCTTCTAAGTAATGTTTATCTTCAGCTTGCATTTGTTTTAATTCATATTCTAAACGTTGCGTTTCAGAAGACTCATGCTTAGTAATAATTTTTTTAGCTTCTTGATAGTACTGATTAATTTGCTTTAATTTAGTTTCAAAGCGTTCGATTTCTTCTTCAAAACGACTGAGTGAATCTAAGTCGTTTGTTTGACGATGTTGCTCAAGCTCCAGCTTTTTCACGCGCTGTTTAAGCTCATCATAGACGATATTGGATGGTTTAATCATGTCAGATTACCTTTCACTCTTTGAATACAACAAGAGACTTACACAAATCGCAATAGGTAGAAAAATCTGTTTTCTCGAGCTTTTATGGATTTAAAGGAGATTTTTCATTTCTCAAGTCTTGCGCATTGCAAT
Organism: uncultured Thiotrichaceae bacterium; assembly: GCA_964555395.1. Lineage (GTDB taxonomy): Bacteria > Pseudomonadota > Gammaproteobacteria > Beggiatoales > Beggiatoaceae > CAZKST01. The sequence goes on from CAZKST010000028.1 coordinate 12,099, forward strand.
GGTCTTTGACCTAACATAAAGTTTATACGATAAACGGTATTTACACACGGACTATCGTTATTTTTTTATAGATACATAAAGATTAAGGATTAAAACCTTATCAAAAAATCCGCAACCTACCGATAAAGTTCTAAATTTTAGATGACGAAAAAATAACGGCTTTTGTCACTTCTAACAACATGGACGTTATTAATCATAATGCTTTTTAATTTATTTTACAGTAATTATCCGTGCTAAATTTACACAGACAAAACAGGGAAAGAAGGGAGAAATTAATATAAGATTAAACAATAGTTTATATAGCTCAAAGCAGGGAAGCTGTTGTGGGCTCTAAATAGAGGTAAGACTTAAAACATCTAAAGGCTTAAAAAATTCAACAAAGCTTGCAATGTAACACGGAGAAAATCCGCCTTAACGCTCTATTCAGAGTAAAAGGCATGGCAATATTAATGAACCGCGTTTTGGGAAGCACTTTTACTTTGTTCTAGCATTGCCGTCAGCTTACGGCGCGCCTCTCGCTCGCATTTACAAGTGTCCACGATACGACTCACGCCATCCATTTGGGGTTCACAAATTGCCCAACCCGTTGGAATTTCCATAATAAATTTTGTTTGATTAATCGATTTCATGATTTTGTCCTCAAATACAGTCATTCATTACTTTTTATACTTGCGTTTTTCTTGCCACAAAAAATGAATAGATATTAATGTGATAACTTTATTTTTTGCTAATGCACAAAAAATTGTTGCAGATAAACATTAAAGAATCAATGTTACTTTCTATTCAAGCAGTTGAGTTTTTTACTATTTTTAATTAAAGTTAACTTATTGTAGAAAATAAAATGACTGTGATTTGAGTTTAAAAACTTAGAAAAATGAATAAGCTTCGTCAGCTTATATTTATAAAGCTATGTTTATATTACTAAAATTGCTAAGTGTTAACATAAAGCATTTAAATCTATCTTGTGTAGATTATTGCAATTAACGTGGTGATGTGAGGTTAAAATAACCATCCCACCGTGCTCTGCATGTCGAAGAATTAATTCTTCTAATAAGCGAATTGCGGCTTTATCTAAAGAAGTAAACGGCTCATCTAAAATCCATAACGGCGCATCCTGCAACCATAAGCGCGCCAATGCAACACGGCGTTGTTGCCCAGCCGATAAAGTGCGAGTAGGTACATCTTCAAACCCTGCTAAACCCACAGCGTTTAAAGCAGTTTCTAAATTACACACTTGTTGCTGCCCCACTAAAGCCAGCGTCATTTTTAGATTTTCAAGCGGGGTTAAATCCGCTTTAACTGAGGCGGTATGCCCTAAATAACATAATTGTTGGCGATATTCTTGCGGATTATCCTGAATATCTTGTCCATTCCACAAAATGTTACCTTCTGTCGCTAAAGCTAATCCTGCTAAAATTCGCAATAAACTGGTTTTGCCACTGCCATTGCGTCCTTCAATTTGCATCAGTTGACCGCTGTTTAATTGAAAATTTAACTGATTAAATAAAACCCGCTCATCACGAATACATTGCAATCCACACGCTTGAAATTCCACACTCGACCTGCCTTACGTCTTGAGATTAAGAGAATTGCCAAATAGCTATTTTTGTCATATTGCAGGTATTATACTTGGCAAAAGTTGTATAATCTTTAATTTTAACTTTTCCGCAACATTACATCCCTTAATAACACACTTTCTTTTCTTACCTTAAAAATAACAGGGGGTTCATCGTGGATATTGGTGAAATCTTAGCGTTTGGTCTCAAAAATGGTATGTCCGACTTGCACTTATCCGCAGGCGTGCCACCAATGATGCGTTGCAGCGGAGATATGCGGCGGCTAAACGTGCCCGCACTTGACCACAGTACTGTGCGTGACATGATTTATGACATCATGAACGACAAGCAGCGCAAAGATTATGAAAAATTTTTAGAATGTGACTTTTCTTTCGAAATTCCAGGGCTTGCCCGTTTCCGTGTGAACGCTTTTAACCATAATCGCGGCGCGGGAGCGGTATTTCGGCAAATTCCTTCCACTATTTTGAGTTTAGAACAGTTAAACAGTCCGCCTGCTTTTAAAGAATATGCCATGATTCCGCGTGGTATTTGTTGCGTCACAGGCCCTACAGGTTCTGGTAAATCAACCACTTTAGCGGCAATGATGAATTACCGTAATGAAACGGAACACGGACACATTTTAACCATTGAAGACCCGATTGAATTCGTGCATCAAAGTAAAAACTGCTTAATTACGCAACGCGAAGTTAAGCGCGATACATTAGGATTCAGTGAAGCTCTTCGTTCTGCACTGCGGCAAGACCCTGACGTTATTCTGGTCGGTGAAATGCGGGACTTGGAAACTATCCGCTTGGCTTTATCTGCTGCGGAAACGGGACACGCCGTGTTCGGAACATTGCACACCAGCTCAGCGGCAAAAACCATTGACCGTTTAGTGGACGTATTCCCCGCCGAAGAAAAAGACATGATTCGCGCAATGTTATCGGAATCCTTAAAAATGGTGGTTTCGCAAGTGTTGCTGAAAAAAGTTGGCGGTGGACGGATTGCTGCCCACGAAATCATGGTGTGTACACCCGCGATTAAAAACTTAATTCGGGAAAATAAAGTTCCTCAAATGTATTCAGCGATTCAAACTGGACAAAAATTCGGAATGCAAACCTTGGAACAATGCTTAAGCGGATTCTTACAAAAGAATTTAATTACCCGCGAAGCAGCACGCGAAAAAGCCAACTTAAAAGACATGTTTGCTTAAAGTTTTTCTTTAAAGAGTACAAGATTTGTACTCTTTAAAAAATTAAAACGTAAAAAATCATTTTTTAAAATTGTTGCTCATATTTTTTAATCAAATATATCATTGGCGAGGAAAAAAAATGGATAGACAAGAAGCGATGAGCTTAATGATTAAATTGCTCAAATTGTTGCTTAAAGAAGGGGGGGCTGACTTGTTTATTACCGCAGGTTTTCCACCTGCAATGAAAGTCAAGGGTAAAATGACCCCGATGATGAAACAACCCCTATCAGCCAATGATTCTAAAGCTTTGACGATGTGCATTATGAATGACCGTCAATTAAAAGAGTTTGAAGAAACTAAAGAATGTAACTTTGCGATAGCACCACCAGGCGTTGGACGTTTCCGTTGTAATGCGTTTGTACAACAAGGCTGCTCGGGTTTAGTCATGCGGACTATTCCAGTGGATATTCCAACTTTTGAAAAATTAAATTTACCTGAGATTTTAAAAGAAGTTATCTCCGCAAAAAACGGTATTATTGTGATGGTAGGGGGAACAGGTTCAGGGAAATCTACCACCATGGCGGCGATGATTGACTATCGTAACGCCAATTCTTATGGACATATCATCACTTTAGAAGACCCGATTGAATTCGTTCATCCGCATAAAAATAGCGTTATCATGCAGCGGGAAATTGGTGTAGATACCAAAAGCTGGGAAGCCGCTTTGCACAATACTTTACGGCAAGCCCCTGATTTGATTCTGTTAGGGGAAATTCGCGATGCGGAAATTATGAACTTTGCGATTGAATTCGCCCAAACGGGACACTTAGCCGTTGCGACTTTGCACGCCAATAACGCCAACCAAGCGGTTGACCGTATTTTAGGTTTCTTTTCCATTGAACAACAAAAGAAAATGCGTCAAGATATTTCTTTAAATTTACGCGCTATTATTTCTCAACGTTTAATTAGAACTGTAGAAGGCGGACGGCGAGCTGCCATTGAGATTTTGCTTAACTCCCCTTTAATTGCCGAATTAATCGCACAAGGCGATGTAGGTGGAATTAAACCCATTATGGCAAAATCCCGCGAATTAGGGATGCAGACCTTTGACCAAGCTCTTTTTCAGTTATATGAAGAAGGCGCAATTTCAATGGACGAAGCTTTGCGCAATGCTGATTCTGCTAACGAACTACGCTTAAAAATTAAGTTGGAAAGTAAACACTCAAAAGGCGGTGCTTCTTTATTAGATGGCTCTACCTTAACATTGCAAGAAAATAAAGAAAAATAATTGTTACTTTTGTTCTGTTTCTTAGAAGTTTAGCTGCCGCAATATCGAGTAAAAATAATGGATTTAAAGCCCTATTTGAAATTAATGCACGACAAACAAGGCACAGAAATGTTTGTCAATGTGGGGTCGCCTGTCAAAATTAAAATTGCAGGACAGGATAAATCAGTAGGCAAAGATGCACTGACTGCTGACATGACCAAAGCCGCCGCGATTGCATTGATGACTAAAGAGCAAATTCGCGAGTTGACTGATACACGCAAAGTGGAGTTTGTGTTTACTGAGCCAGATAGTGGCGCGAAATTCACGATTTTAGTGACCATTGAAGACCGCAAAATTGGTTTAAACGTTTCACCTTTTGAAGAAAAGAAAGAAGAAGCACCGCCCGCTGCTGCGCCTGCCGCCAGTGCTAGTGAAGATATTGAAGTATTGGGCGCGCCGCCTGAAGGGCCGTTAGATATTATTCCTTATTTACGCGAAATGGTGAAACGCGATGGCTCAGATTTATTTTTAACCGTTGGCTCGCAAATCAAAGCTAAAATTTACGGCAAAGCCATTCCGCTTGACAAATATATTCTGACCCCTGAAATGACTCGCACAGGGGTATTTGGCGTAATGACCGATGAACAAATTGAAGAATTTCAAAGAACTAAAGATTTAGACTTTGCGATTGCCTTACCCGATGGTAGTGCGCGTTTCCGCGCCAATGCGTTTTATCAACGGCGCACGATTGGTTTAGTCATGCGTTTTATTCCGTCCAAAATCCCCAATGCGCAAGACATGGGCACACCTGAAGTTTTGCTGGAATTAATCATGTCAAAACGGGGGCTGTTGCTGATGGTGGGCGGAACAGGTTCAGGGAAATCAACCACCTTAGCAGCGATGATTAACCACCGTAATGCAAACTCGCCGGGGCATATTTTAACCATTGAAGACCCTGTGGAATTTTCGCACCCCAACCAGATGTCGATTGTGAATCAACGGGAAGTCGGCGTAGATACCGCTTCCTATGCGCGGGCGTTAAAAGCCTCTTTGCGCGAAGCTCCAGACGTAATTTTAATTGGGGAAATTCGTGACCGTGAAACCATGGAAGCGGGCTTAGAATTAGCCAACACAGGACACTTGTGTATTTCTACCATGCACGCTAACACCGCCAACCAAGCAATGGAGCGGATTGTGAACATGTTCCCCAATGCCATGCACAAACAATTATTTATGGACTTGGCGGCAAACTTGCGGGCGGTGATTTCACAACGCTTAATTCCAGATGTGCGCGGCAAACGCTGTGCAGCAATTGAAGTGATGATTAACACGCCTCACGTTGGGCAATTGATTTTGCAAGGACGTTTGCATGAAATCAAAGATGCAATGGCAAATAGCGGGACAAAAGGGATGAAAACATTTGACGATGCACTTTATGATTTGTATAGAGAAGGCAAAATTAGTATGGAAGAAGCCTTGAAAAATGCTGACTCGCGCAATGATTTAGAAGCCCGCATTAACTTTGGCTAAAAAAGTCAGATTAATCCAGTTTTACTCTAAAAAACACGGTATTATACTAAGCTATATTAGCGATGATTTACTCCCAGACTTTGAGGACAATGAGATGACTGATAAACCTAATTACATGAGCGTTTTTGATAAACAAATTCAAACAGCCGAAAATAACTTAGATGCTGAGCGGACAAGTAAACTTGATGAATCTATGGGCGGCATCGGCAACGTTGAAAAAATCCGTGATATTTTATTTGGCACGCATATTCGTGATTATGATAAACGTTTCAAACGCTTAGAAGACCGTTTAATTCAAGAAGGTCAACAATTACGCGATGACATTTCTCAGCGTATTCGTGCTTTAGAAGAGTTGCTTAATACAGAAATTGACGCATTAAGCGAAAAAGCGAAAGTTGACCGTCAAGAACGTATTTTAAGCGTTCAAGATTTACAACAAGAACTCGGCGCATTAAAGAATGAGTTAAACAACCGTTCTAGCCAATTAGAAGAACAATTCGGTAAAGAGCTTAAACAACTGCGTCAACAATTGCATTTACGCTCTCAAGAATTCAGCACTCAATTACGCTCTCAAAATGAGAATTTAAATGAGTTAATTAAACAAGAAATCACCGCTTTACAAGAAGAAAAAGTCAGCCGCAATGATTTAGCTGCCTTCTTTAGCGAGTTTTCTTTACGTTTAAAACGTTCTGACTTAAGTAAAGACGAATAATTTTTGTCTTTTGAATTAAATGTTTCACCTTGCTAAGAGCATAGTTTTTCTATGCTTTTAGTTTTCTTCGTTAAATTTTACTGCTTGTTAAACTATGGACGATTATAGCCAATTACGTTCCCTTTTATTAGAAGGTGAGCAAAATTTAAAAGGAACTGTTAAGCAACTTATTAAAGATATACGCAGTTTTGCAAATGAAATTCATCAAGAATTAGAAGACCGTCAGCAAAATTTCAAACAATTTGAATTAGAATCACAATTACAAAAAGAAGCTTTAGAAAAACGTTTAACGCTTCTAGCACATAATATTGCCTTACAAACTCAACAACAAGAACATCTCGCTCAACAATTTAGTCAAAATACCCAACAATTAGCCCAACTTGAAAATAATTTACAACGTGAATTAAGTTTTTTAAAAAATAAAAGCCTTGAAAACCAAAAATATCAAGAAGAAAGCTATCAGCAATATCAACATCGTTTAGCCTTATTAGAAAAACACCATCCCGCTGAATTAGTTACACGTTTAGAAGACATTGAAAATCGTTGGAATCAGATTGTACAAATTGAAGCGCGTTTAAGTGATACAGAACAGCGAATTAACGATTTAGCAACCTTGTTACCTTCTGCGATTCGTCAAGCAGTACAACAATCGTTTGAAGAAAAAGGCTCAATGGAAGAATCTGAATTAACAGCTTCTTTAAAAGAACCCGTTAAAGTTTGTTTAAAACAATCTGTCGTAGAAGATACCCAAAGTTTAGCAGATACTTTATTCCCTGTTATGGGCCCTGCTATTCGTAAATCAGTGAATGAAACAATTAAAGGTTTATTACTTCAATTAAATAGCACTATTGAAAGTGGATTATCGCCGCGTAATTTTGCATGGCGATTTGAATCTATGCGTAGCGGTGTGCCTTATTCTGAAATTGTTTTACAAAGAACAATGGTTTATCGCGTTGAGCAAGTGTTTTTAATTCATCGGCAATCGGGCTTGTTAATTCAACATGTTCATCAATCCGATATTGAAAATATTGGCGATAGTGCAGCAATTTCAGGGATGTTTACCGCAATTCAGGATTTTATTCGTGATTCTTTCTCGGGCGCGAGAAGCGAAGAATTAGACAGCGTTGATATTGGTGAATATACCGTTTGGTTAGAACGCTCGCCTAATGCTGTATTAGCCTGTGTGGTGCGAGGCGTTGCGCCGTATAAATTGCGCGATGTAATGCGCTCTTTATTGGAAACTTTACATGTACGTTATGCAAAACCTTTAGAACGTTTTGAAGGGGATAGTGAAGAATTTGAAAGTGCTATTCCTTTGTTATATAAAGCCTTGCAATCAGAGAAAAAAGCCGATTTTACAAAACCTACCAAGTTTTTTTCTACCCCCTTAATTATTGTTTTGTTGTTATTTGCTTTAGTGTTAGGCGGAACAAGTTTTATTTATT
>CAZKST010000029.1:0-19426 GCA_964555395.1 uncultured Thiotrichaceae bacterium
ACATATTTATTAGTTGCTAAATCAGCAATGGTTTTTGCACCGAGTGCGCTTGCGATTTGTTCCGCTTTGGCTTCGGAAATGCCTTGTAATGCAGAAGTGGAAGCTTCAACAACTTCTTTTAAAGGTTTGGTTTCAAAATCAGCATCTAATAATTGTTTTAAACTGTCATTCACTGGCATTTTACAACTCCTTATTGGGTTAGGTGAATTAGTATTCTATGAATATTTATTTGTGATTTCAAATAGTAAAAATATTCATTTACCCATTTTTATGTTGTATTCTATTCATTATTTTCACTTTTCTGAGTATTTCTAAACTTACTGTTAATTCGTATTAGCTCCCTAAAAAAACGAAATTAAATATATTCTCTATAATATTGCTTAAACAAAATGAAATATCAAAAAACAAATTACTTTTCAATAGGTTATTCATTTTTATAGTTTTTTAGTAAATCATAATTTATTTAATTACTTAAATTTATTTGTCTATTTTAACCCTGTTAATAGATAAAGTAGTTTTACATCCTTAAAATAGCCATAAGTTTTTACACGGCGTGAATTTTGCTACAATCAACGAACCAGTAATTCTAAGGAGTAAAAATGGTGAGTAAAGCTTTTTTTGTCTTACGACTCAATGACCATATTCAATACTTAAAAAAAATAGAAGCCACATTAGCAGGAAAAGCGGAATTTGAAGGCACAGATTGCCATTCATGTAAATTAGGAAAATGGATGTATAATGAAGGAAAACAAGAAATTACTGCCTTCAGTGAAAAACATCAAACAACTTTTGATAGTTTATTTGAACCACATGAGCGTTTTCATCAAATCAGCAAAGATGTGTTAGAGAAACATAAGGCTGGCGATGCAGACGGTGCGCGTAAAGCCGCAACTGAAATGTATGTATTATCCAATCTTTTATCACAAAGATTATTAGAGTTAGATAAACCTTAGTTTTTTAGTTTCAATTGTTTAGCATCAATCAATTGCCATTGTTGGGCAGTGCAACATAAAATCTGAGCCTGTTGCGCTTCCCACATCCCTACAACGTAGCGATATGCTGTGTCTCCCCTAAAAGGTATCGAGTGAATACAGGGACGGTGTGTATGTCCATGAATTAAATGCTTTACTTGATATTTTTCCAAATAAGCCAGTACCGTCGCGGGTGCGACATCCATAATTTCTACGGCGGTTTGTTGTGCATGATGCCGACTTTTTCGCCGTGCATATTGCGCAATCCAGCGACGCAACCATAAAGGCAAAATTAATAAACTTTTTTGATATAGTGGCGTGCGGGATTTTTTTCTAAATTGTTGATATTTAAAGTCATCTGTACATAAAATATCGCCGTGCATCAATAAGGCAGATGTACCATAAATATCAATCATGATTTCGTCAGCACTGAGTACTGAACAGCCTGTTAATTGAGCAAAACGTTGTCCTAATAAAAAATCGCGATTGCCTTGTAGAATCGTAATCTTTAATTTTCGTTGTGTTGCAGTGCGCAAAGCTTGAATAATGTGCTGATAAACGGGCTCGTTATCATCATCTCCTAACCAAACTTCGAATAAATCCCCCGCAATATATAAAGCATCTACGGCATTGTGTTGTTTTAATTCAGTCAAGATTTGCAAAAATTGCAAAAAATTATTAATTAATTGAGGGGTTTGGAGATGTAAATGCACATCAGCGATAACGTAAATAGCAGACATAACATCAAGTTACAAAGACAGGAAAATAGGCGGGGAAAAAATTGCCTGTCAATGAATTGACAGGCAAAGCGCAAAATTAAGCCATTAATTCTGCTTTTTCAATGATAACATCTTCTAAAGGTACGTCTTGATGACCAAAGCGTGAACCTGTTTTCACCAATTTGATTTTATTCACAACATCCATACCTTCAACAACTTCACCAAATACGCAATAACCAAAACCTTGAACTGTGCTGTTTTGATAGTTCAAAAATTTGTTGTCTGCAACATTAATAAAAAATTGTGCAGTTGCAGAATGTGGCGCAGAAGTGCGTGCCATTGCAATTGTGCCAACGGCATTGCCTAAACCGTTATTCGCTTCATTTTCAATCGGCGCTTGGGTTGTTTTTTGACGCATTCCAGATTCCATGCCGCCGCCTTGAATCATAAAATTGCTGATTACGCGGTGAAATAATGTGCCGTCATAGAAACCATCTTGAACGTATTTGATAAAATTTGCGACCGTTTTGGGGGCTTTTTCAGCATTTAACTGAATAACAATATCACCCATGGATGTGGTCATCTTTACTTTTTGCATGTGCTTACTTTCCTTAAAGATTAATTAGAAACAGGTTCAGGTTTATCGGGTTTTGTGGGCGCATCAGGAGCTTTTACCGCTTTATCCATTGGAAAATCTTTAATTGGATTTTCTTTAACGACAGGCGCACTTGCTGCTGCTTCTGATTTTGCGCTAACTTCTGCTGTTTTTGCAGCTTCGGCGGCTTTTTTAGCTTCTGCCGCTTTCTTTTCATCAGCTAATTTTTTGTCATCCGCTGCTTTTTTAGCTTCCGCTTCAGCCACTTTCTTATCTTCAGCGGCTTTCTTCGCTTCTGCTTCTGCTACTTTTTTGTCCTCCGCCGCTTTCTTCTCATCAGCTAACTTTTTATCATCTGCTGCTTTTTTGGCTTCAGCTTCAGCCAGTTTTTTATCTTCAGCGGCTTTCTTCGCTTCTGCTTCTGCTACTTTTTTGTCCTCAGCCACTTTTTTGTCATCTTTTTCAGCCGCTACAGGCGTTTTAACGGGCGCATTCTTGATGATAACTTTATCAATCGTAATCGCTTTAGAGGGCACATTTTTCATGCCACCCATATCTGTGGTTTCCACGTTTTGGATTTTATCAACCACTTCCATCCCTTGCACTACTTTTCCAAAAACGGCGTAACCCTTTAAAAAGTCATTATCTTTGGTGTTGATAAAAAATTGAGAAGTTGCGGAATTTAAATCATTTGTCCGTGCTAATGCTACTGTTCCACGCAAATTAGGCAAACCGTTACCCGATTCATTTTCAATTGGTGGATTAGTGGGTTTGCGCTCCATATCCTTAGTAAATCCGCCCGCTTGAATCATAAAATCTTTAATGACACGGTGGAAAATTGTACCCTCATAAAATCCCGCTTGCGCATAAGTCAAAAAGTTTTCTACGCTCATAGGAGATTTTTCAGGGTCTAGCTCAATCACAATCGTCCCCTGATTGGTCACAATCTCAGCACGCGGATTGACAGCGTGAACATTGGCTGTCCATGCCAGTAACAGCAACACACCCGTTAGCAAATGTTTCATAGCTTAATTACTCTTTAAAGGTAAGTTAGGATTAACAATTAAACCGTTATGATAAAGCAAAAATAAAGTTGGTGGCAGCTTGACTCCTTTATATATGCTCTCCCATGCGTCTATGTTAGTTGATAGTGATAAAAATAAATTCAATTAAATTTGAACAATTTACAAAAAATTGCACAATTTTAGCAAAAAAACACTATAGTTATCGAAATGTAATTTTATTTTTTTCGTTATCATTTCATCAATTTACCTCACAGTCTAAAACATAACTATGTCACAACAACTTATTGATAATTTTCAAAGACGTGTAAACTATTTGCGCATTTCTGTTACGGACCGTTGTGATTTTCGCTGTGTTTATTGTATGAGTGAAAAAATGACTTTTTTACCCCGCGCACAATTATTAACACTAGAAGAAATTGCATGGATAGGGCGTGCATTTGTTGAGTTAGGGGTGACAAAAATCCGCATTACAGGCGGTGAGGCGTTGGTACGTCATGATATTATGCGACTATTTCGTCAATTGGGCAAATTAGACGGCTTAAACTCCTTAGTTTTAACGACTAATGGTTCACAATTAAGTCGTTATGCACAGGAATTAAAACAAGCAGGAGTCAAACGAATTAATATCAGTTTGGACAGTTTGCGCCCAGAACGTTTTAAAGAATTAACACGGACAGGAGAGTTAAAGCAAGTTTTGCAAGGGATTGAAGCGGCTAAACACGCGGGATTTGCGGGATTAAAACTAAATACCGTGATTTTAAGAAATCGCAATGATGATGAAATCTTAGATTTAGTCCATTTTGCAATTGAACAACAAATGGATATTAGTTTTATTGAGGAAATGCCCTTAGGCGAAGTCACTGAGCATCAACGCTCATCTACTTATTATTCTAATGCAGAAATTTTCAATTATTTAAAACAACACTTTTCTTTAATTGCCAGCAATGAAACGACTGGTGGTCCCGCCCGTTATCAACACATTGCCAATACAACAACTAAAGTCGGGTTTATTTCTCCACATAGCCATAACTTTTGTGAAAGCTGTAACCGTGTTCGTTTGACGACTGAAGGAAAATTGTTATTGTGCTTAGGACAAGAACATTCTGTTGATTTACGCCAAGTTATTCGTGCCCATCCTCATAATTTAGAAATGCTTAAACAAACGATTGTGAATGCTATGCAAATCAAACCGCAAGGACATGATTTTGATATTCAGCGCGCAAAACCAGTTATTTTTAGATATATGAGCACAACGGGTGGTTAAGCAACTTTCATAAAACAAATTTAAAGAAATTAAAAAAGGAATAATATGAATTTTTTAAATTCATATTATTCAAAGCTTGGTTTCCCAGAGTTACTAATTAAAGACATTTGACCTCAACTTTGCGTAAAAACCGTAAATGACGCGGCATTACATAAGTATCCGATGTTGCAATTAAACAAACACCTTCTGATTTCATGCAAAAAGAGCAATTATCTTTACTAAAAGCGACAATGACTTGCTCGCCAATTTCCGTATTAAATAACTCATGCCATGAAAACAAACATTGCTCATTAAATTCAGAAGTTGCCAAAATATAAATGGGCAAAGAATAAATCGATTTAGAAGTATAAATACCTGCTAATTTCAATAAATCCCGCAATAATACCCCAGTATAAAGCGTATTTGCTGCTAAGCGTTTACGTTGCATACTGCAAATTAAGGAAGGGGCATAAATCTTTGTTGTAGGTAATTCAAACAAATCTGCTAAAGACAAATTTAAAGGTGTTTTCACTTGTCCTTCAATTTGTAATAAAGCTTTCTCTGTATTTTCTAATAAAACAGGGGGATGAGCAAATTCAGTTTCTTGTAAAGAATGAATGGAAACTGTGTTTAATAAGGGGGTATTTTCATATAACATGTTAAATCTCACGGTATTATCGAGTTGTACCTATCAATCTGCATCAAGGTTTAATGCGTTAACCATTTTTCTAACATTCCTTTTAACTCTTTAGGATAAAAAGGTTTTCCTAGAAAATCATCCATTCCCGCCGTAAAACATTTTTTTCTATCATCACTCGCAGTCACAGCAACAATCGGTGTATGGGGTTTATTTTGGCGGATTTGCCATTCCCTAATATGCTGAGTTGCACTATAGCCATCCATTTCTGGCATTTGGCAGTCCATTAAAATTAAATCAAAACAATGATGTTGAACCAACTCTAACGCAACTTTGCCATTATCAGCAGTAGAAGATAAATAGCCTAAAGTTAATAAAAGTTCTGAAATGTATTGTTGATTAAATACATTATCATCTACCACTAAAATCGTGAAAGACGGTTTTGCAATTTCATTAACGTAACTTTGTATTTCTTTATTCGTAATACAGTAAGTTACATTAGAACTTGCCGTACTTGTGGATTCATTAAACACATCATACTTTGGAGAAGACATGCCATTTTCCTCTAAAATAACTAATCATTTTAAAAAGCATTTTTATTGATTTAAGCTTAATAAGAACTTTATGTCAAAAGCAAAAAAGAAATGAATTTAGATAATATCAATATATAAATAATTTCTTTTATTAGTGAACTTAAATCTTAAAGGCATTATTTAAAATGGATGACCTATTTAGCTGTCCTATTTTTATTTAAATTTTCAAAAAGCAAAAAAAGTTCCATTTTTATTTTTTATTTAAAATTCAATCAATTAGTTTTTTAGTTGTTTAAGATTTATATGGCGTTATGTAATTTTGTATATAACGATACAGATTTTTGGTTGATTTTGTCGGTTTTGCAACAAAGGGAATAATAAGAAGTGGCAGATTAAAGAAAAAAAGTGCAAGGGAGACTTGCACTTAAATGAGTTCCTATGGCTTAGAAACTGTATGTGAGGAGAAATTAACCATTCAAACGACAGCGTGACGATATGTGTAGAGCCAAATCCCCATTTACCCGTAACTATTGACACTCTGCATGAAATAAATAGTAATCATTCTCATTTAATAAGTCAAACTATTTTTGAAGGTTATTTTATAAATTTGATTACCATCGTTAAATAAAGATAAATATTTTATTAAAACAAAAACTTGCTAGGTTTTCAAAACCTAGCAGATCTGTTTGAAAGCGTTTAAAAGTTTGTCATTCACTAAGTTAACGCAATAACTTCAGTCAAAGCTTTGATTAATTTATCAATATGCTGTTTTTCGTGTAATGCAGACAAAGTAATACGCAAACGGGCAGTATTGGGGGGAACGGTCGGCGGGCGAATCGCAACGACTAAAATCTGTTGTTTTTTCAAAGCAGTACTGGCTTGTAATACTTTTTCATTTGTCCCTAAAACAATACCCTGAATAGGAGTCATAGAAGGCAGAATATTCAAACCTGCTTGCAAGGCTTGTTGTCTAAAATATTGAATCAGTTGCTGTAATTTTTCCCGTCGCCAGTGTTCTTGCTCAACAATACTCAAACTTTCTAGGACAGTTTCCGCTAAAGCAGGCGGTAAAGCGGTTGTGTAAATATAGCTACGCGCAAATTGGATTAAACTTTCAATTAACACTTCACTACCCGCGACAAACGCGCCAAAACAGCCCAGAGCTTTGCCCAATGTGCCCATTAAAACAGGGATTTCGTTTTCTGTCAGCCCAAAATGTTCTACTGTGCCGCGCCCAGTCGCGCCTAATACGCCTAATCCGTGTGCATCGTCGACCATTACCCATGCTTGATGTTGTTGGGCTAATTGGGAAATGCTTGGTAAATCAGCTATATCACCCTCCATACTAAACACACCATCGGCAATAATTAAGCGGTTTTCCTGCGGTGCTTGCGTTAATAACCGCTGCAACATGTCCATGTCATTATGGGCATAGCGGTAAGAATGCGCACGGCTTAAAATCACGGCATCGACTAACGACGCATGATTTAATTTATCGCTAAATGCCGCGTCATTGCGCCCTAATAGCGCAGTCACCGCGCCCAAATTTGCCATGTATCCCGTAGAAAATAGCAAAGCGCGGGCTCGTCCTGTATAACGTGCAAGGGCTTGTTCTAATTCATGATGGGCGGAAGTATGTCCGTTCACCAAATGCGATGCGCCCGCCCCGACCGCAAAGTAGGTCGCGCTGCGTTGCCAGCGTTGAATTAAACGTGGATGACTGGCTAAGCCCAAATAATCATTGCTGCAAAAATTAAGATAAAATTGCCCTTCTATATATAATTCAGGCGTTTGTGGGCTTTGATGGGTGAGGCGATGACGATAAAGTCCAGCCTGTTGCTGGGCTTGCAAGCGTTGCAGAAGGTGATTTAGCATATAGTAACTGTGCCTTAAATTGCTTACGCTGGAGTGCAATAGCTTTAGCTATTGCTTTTTTAACCATTTGATTGAAAAGTATTTTAGCTGTTACGATACTGGCAATAGCTGAAGCTATTGCACTCCAGTTATAGTACATTTGCTATAACGCAAATTTGGCGAGATATTTAAATTAAAACAAAGACCTGCTAGGTTTTTAAAACCTAGCAGGTCTGTTGATATGCGACATCAGCACAAATAGCTGAATCTAAACGGTTAAATTATTTTTCGCCGAATATGTGTTAATTCAGTTCCATCAATTGTTTGCGTAATTTTTTCAACGCACTGGTTTCAATTTGGCGAATCCGTTCAGCAGACACTTGATATTTATCTGCCAATTCATGCAAGGTTGCTTTGTTATCATCTAACCAGCGACGCTTGATAATATCTTGACTACGTTCATCTAATTGTGCGTAGGCTTTTAAAGCGGTTTCGTAATTCTGGGTTTCCCATTGCACATCTTCAATCAGTTGCGCAGGGTCATAACGGGTATCTTGTAAATATTGCGCGGGCGACGGCATATCCTCATCATCGCTATCCGCAGGCGCGTCAAATGCCATGTCGGGCATGGTCATCCGTTTTTCCATTTCTAACACATCTTTGCTGGTTACACCTAAATCTTTAGCAATATCATCAACTTCTTTTTGAGTCATCCAGCCTAAATGGGTTTTGGAACTGCGTAAATTGAAAAATAATTTACGTTGGGCTTTAGTAGTCGCTACTTTGACAATTCGCCAATTACGCAAAATAAATTCATGAATTTCAGCTTTAATCCAGTGTACGGCAAAAGTAATTAAACGCACGCCCACTTGTGGGTCAAAGCGTTTAACCGCTTTCATCAAGCCCACATTCCCCTCTTGAATAATATCCGCTTGGGGCAAACCGTAACCACGATAACCATTTGCAATATGTAAAACGAAACGCAAATGGGTTAAAACTAAAATCCGTGCTGCTTCTAAATCGCCCGTTTGATGATAACGCTCAGTCAATTCGCGCTCTTCGTCCGCCGTTAAAATTGGAACAGTTTTAACAGCTTGGGTATAGCGTTCTACATCTTGACTTAATACCGCAAGTTGACTATTTAAGTTGAGCGTTAACGCGGTGGACGTAGCCATAATTATTTTCCCCTAGTTTAGTTTTAGCACTCTATTGGTGAGACTGCTAATAAATATAATCTGCTTATGGAAAATTTCAAGAGCTATAAGCAAAACTCAATGACATATTAAGTCAATATTTAGCAAAGTGCACGCTAAATTTCAGTAAGACTGTTTAGACTATTAAGCATAAATGCAGGATTAAGCACTAAATTAAGAGAAAATTATTGACAAAATTATTTTTGTGTCATCTCGAAAATTCCCGTCCATTCAGCCGCAGGGGGATTTTGGATAAACCGCACGCATCGCTCTAATAATACTTGAGTCGGTTTGTCGCTGTTATTAGTACGATTTAATTCTTCTAGTAAATGATGCGCTTCTTGCCAACGACGCGCCCGATACAATTCACTCGCTTCACGATATAAATTTAAATAACCAGAATGATGACAAATCAAATTATCTTTTTCTGAAATTAATTCATAAATATCAACACCCAGTGTTTTTCCTTTAACAGCAACTTTATCTAACCAACGAAAAGCAAAATGCTCCTTAGCTTGTTCATAAGTCGTTTCAGAAACAATAATCCGTGTATCGTAATATTTATTTAAAGATTCCAAACGACTGGCTAAATTAACTGCATCGCCTAAAACGGTATAATTCAAACGACGTTCTGAGCCAATATTTCCCACAACTACAGTGCCCGTATTTAAACCAATCCGCGTATTAAAAGCGGGTTTTTGTTGGCGGGTAAAACGTTGAGAAATCATAATAGAAGCCCGCTGCATTTGTAGAGCCGCCTGACAAGCTAAAAGGGCATGATTTTCTATTAATTTTGGTGCATTCCAAAATGCCATGACTGAATCACCAATATATTTATCCACTGCGCCTGTATGTTCTAAAATAATGCTGCTCATTTCGGCAAAGTAAATTCCGAGATTTTCAACTAATTCTTCAGGCGGTAAGCTTTCAGCAATATTTGTAAATTGCGCAATATCTGAGAACAAAATAGTTAATTCTCTTTTTTCTCCCCCTAATTGTGCTTCTTTGCCTTCTTTGATGAGTTCATATACCACTTCATGTGGAATATATTTCTGGAAACTCAATAAAACATTTTTCATGCCATTAAAAGATTGAGTCATTGTATTCACTTCATACAAAGGTGAATCAATAGCCGTTAAATCTTCAATTTTAAATTGTTTCACATCATCCATTTGCTTAGATAAAATTGCTAATGGTTTACTAATAACACGAGAAAGCAAGATACCAAATAAAATGGCTAAACTCACTAAAACGGTAGTTGTTCCAATTAATAGACGATTGTATTTATATACTTCTTCTAAAATATCATCTTCAGGTAATACAACGCCAACTAACCATTGAAATTCACTTTTTTCACCATTCATTAAATTGCTATTAGTATTAAAAGGCATAAACATAGAAACATAAGCTTTATTATCATAAGAAAAATGAAAGAAATAGGAGTTATCATTATTTTTATCATTTTTATATTTTTCAAATGCTGCTTTTAATAAATTATCCTCAATTTCATTAACTGAGCGATTTTTATATTCTATAGAGTCAGGATTATTACCTAAAGAAACTTTAAGTAATTTTTCTATTTTTTCTGGTTCATTTCTTTTAATGGGTAAAGCAATAACATCATTTTTCTGGTCTAAGATAAATGCTTTACCATGTTTACCAATGGTTAAATCTCCTAAAAAATGGGATAAATTAGCTAACCCAATATCAATTGCAAAAACGCCTAAATTTCTTCCGTTTTGGTCAGTAATACCAACAGCGTGAGTAATACCAGGACGTTTATCAGTATGAAAAATATAGGCATTTATCCATACTGATTGATTAGTGTCTTGCGCTTTTTTATACCATTCCCGCACTAAAGGATTATAACCTTGCTCAAGATTTTGGGTGATATTGTGAAATTCTTTGTTATAAACCGCAGATTGATGTTCCCAACGGGTAATAACTTCTGTTTCTGTTCGCTCTACATGCCGCACGCTAAAAGTACCATCTAACATACGGCGCGCCATCCAAACATTGCCTCTTTCATCAGCAAAATAGGCATTTAAAAAAGAAGGATAAATTTTTAAAACATTTTTTAAATAATCAACTAAGCTGTCTTTATTAGATAAAGAAACTAAATTTTTACCCATGAAATCCGCAGTTGTTAATGCAACGGGTTTTGCAGGCGATAAATAATGATAAGTTTCTGCTAAAACTTGTTTAGAAATTTCATTCATCATATTACGCGCAATTGTATAAATAGAAGCTTTACTTCCTTCATACGCAGCATAAGTAACAATGAGTCCTGTAGTTGAAAGCAAAATGGTTAGCAACAAAATAATACTAGCCTGAAGTGTCAAGCGAAATTTTGCTATTTTGAGTTTCATAATAATTAGAGAAAGTAAGAATTTTTAACAAAAGAAACCTATATTGACTCAATCGCATCGCTACATTAGAACTTTTATAAATATGTCTAAACTGGTTGTTCTAAATCAAATGAGCGTTTATGGTTCGTGTTTTGTGTACCTGCAATAAAAGTAGCGGTTGCCATATTGCAATGAACAATCAAAAGGGTTCGTAAAGGGTCAATAATAGGGTCAATGGCAATAAATAACACCAATGCGGCTTCTAAAGGTAAACCTAAAGGAGCTAAAACAATGTGCATTGTTTGCAGAGTAATAATCCCCGTTGCGCCAGCGGTAGAAACACCTGCCAATACAGAACCAATCAAGATAATACTTAAGCTCCCTAACGTTAGCGGGGTATCATAAAGTTGCGCAATAAAAATAGTAGCAATCGCAAAATATAAAATATTGCCATAACGACAAATTACAATTCCTAAAGGCAAACAAAGATTAATTGTATCGGCATTAAAACGTAATTTACTGTTTAAAGAATCAATTGCCGCAGGAATAGATGCTAAGCTGCTTAGTGTACCTACAGCCACAATAATCGGGTCTATTTGTGCATGTACAGATTCTTTAAAAGATAAACCACTATTACGCCAGATAATGAGAAAGTTAATACAAATAATTAAGAGTCCAGCAAGATAGAAAATAATGATAAATTTTATCATTGCAAAGAAAACATATAATCCCACTTTAGAAATTTGGTCTGCTAATAAACACATTAAACCTAATGGTAGCAAATACATGGACTTTTGAATTAACCATTGAAAAGATTTATAAACTAGTTCCATTAAGTGAATTAAATTAACTTCGGTTGCCCCTGCGGGAATAAAACCTATTGCAATTCCGAAAATGATAGAAAAGAAGATTAAACTTAAAGTATCGCCTTTTGCTAAAGCTTCAAAAACATTTTTAGGAATCATATGTAAAAAGAAATCTACAACATTAGGTGTTTCTTTTTTGGTTTCTTGAGGATGAGAAAGCGATAATACTAAATCGGGTGCAAATTCAGAAGATTTAACAACCTCACCTAAATTAGCGCGAGTCTTATCATCTAAATTTGTACCCGGTTGTCCCACTAAACTGACAAACATGCCAATTGCACTGGTTAAAACTAAACAAGTTACAAAGATAAATACCATTTTAGCTAAAGTATCACTCATCCCTTGTGCACGAATTAGTTTTCCAATGCTAGAACTTAAAGCGGATACTAAAATGGGAATAACACACATTTGTAAAAATGTTAAGTACATATTGCCAAAAGGGGCGATTACTTGAGCTATTTCTTTATAAGAAGTTCCAATAAAACTGCCAATTGCAACAGAAATTAAAATCGTCCACGGGTTAAGCAAAAAACGGAAATTAAGGTGCATTAGGTAATCCTTTTTAATCAAAAGCGCGTTTATACTGCATTTATTTTTTTAAACATCCAATAAATTAATTCAAAACTTCAGGGTACGTTTTGAGCAATTCATCGGCATTTAAATTGAGGTTTAGTGTGCGGATATATTGGTTTAACCAAAAGAGTAAATGCGCATTTTCATAATTAACAGCCATAGAAATAGCATCCTCTGTGTCTTTAAAAACCACTGTTTGTACTTTTAAAGAAGCTTCTGGATTACCAAACACAGCGCGTTTGATTTCTAATTCATCACGATAAGCAGCAACGACATCACCATTTAAGACTGCACTAACAACATCAGGCTGCCAACTGGGATATTCTACAATTTGGGTATTCGGAAATTTTTGACGGGCGTAATTAACGTAAGATGAACCTTTAATGACTGCCATTTTTCCTGATAACTTAGGAATAATTTCATAAGGTTCTTTACCTTGTGCTAATTGAGCAATTTTTAAGCGATTAATTAATAAACCATGATGAAAAATAATATAAGGGTCAGAAAACAAAATGCGCTTTGAACGTTCTAATGTGCGACTTAATTTAGAAATACCTATGTCAACTTGATTTTTAGCCACTAAATCTACAACTGCATCAAAGGTTTTAGCACTGCGGTCTAAACGTAGTTTTACCCCTAATTTATCTGCAATATCATTGGCTAATTTCACATCTAATCCGTGTAATTCTCCATTTTCTTTGTTTAAGAAAAAGAAGGGCGGAGAATCTACACCGAGCATTGCAACGACTAATTCACCCCGATTTACAATTTTTTGAATATCAGGAACATAGGTGTTTTTTGTGGCTGTGTTGGCAACTGGTGGAGTGAGTGTATCATGCGTTGTGGTGGTTGTTATCGGTGCAGTAGTGACAGGAGGTTCAACCAGTGTTAAGTTGGTTGCTGAGTTGGCAATTAAGCAATTGTTTAAAGGTTTGCTTAGTTGTAGCTTTTGTTCAACTAAGCATTTATTTAATTCATTATTGAACACATTTTGTGCATTTTTGCTTAATAAATTTTGTACGATTTGTGTTGAGCAAAAAGCTAATTTTTCTTGTAAGCAAGTGTTTAAATTATTGGTAGCACATTTTGCGCCTTCTTTGCTTAAACATTGTTGTAACTCTTGTGGGGTTTTTTGTGTTACTACTTGAGTTAAGACTGAGGCTAATTTATCAGTGACGCATTGTTGTAAATCATGTGCAACATTTTTTTCTAAGGTGTTAGCCACACAATTTTTTAAATGTAATTTTAAATTATCTGTCCACTCTTCATTTTTAGTCGTTTCTGCTTTTATTTCGGGGGGTTTCTTATTTTGGGGCGTTACAGTCTCTTTTGTATGGTTCTCTTTAGATAAAACAGGGGCATTATTGCTTGTTTCTTTATCGGGATTTGCCCATAAATTAATCATTAATCCAAAGATAACTACACTTAAAAATAAGCGACTTATTTTCATAAATACTAATCCCTATATCTGAAGAGAATTATTCGTTACGCATCAATCAAGGTGGTTTGAAAAGACTTATAATGATGAAAGAAAATTTATGATATAGCAATGAATTCTTGGTGCATAGGAAGTAATTGACTGGGGGCTGCGTGAAAAATAAGGGCTCGAGCGAGGATTGTGGTAGGGTCAATTAATGGCACATTGAAATTGGCTTGTTGAAGTGCAAGTGGAATTTCTGTGCATCCCATAATCAAGGCTTGTGCACCTTGTTCAATAAGTGCATTCCCCACTGCGGTTAATTCAGCTACTGCTTTAGCATAAACAGGATTGGAATGCGCTTTAATTCCATATTCTTTTGAATAAATTGCTTGATGTACACGTTGTTGAGAAACTTCATCAGGCACAAGCACTTGCAAGTGATAATTTGCTAGCACTGTAGGATAGGTGTTTGCAAGATAAGTACCATAAGTGGCAAGTAAACCTATTTTTTGCAAGTTAGGGTATAGATAATTTATTGATTTTCCAGTTTCTTCAACAATATGCAATAACATAACAGGCAGTGATGCTTGTTTAATTCGTGTGAGTAAAGGATTTAAAATTGCGGGCGCATGACTGGTATTACAGGGAATGCCAATATAGTTTGCACCTAATTTTTCAAGCTTTTGAATAACTTTAAAAATACCTTCTGATGGATTTTCTAAAGCGTGATTCAGTAAGTAGCTTGTTCTATCTTCAATTAGTGCAGGACATGTTAAAAGATAAACTTCTAAGTGGTCTTGGTCTGTGCCATTCGTAAAAGTGTTGTTAAGAATTTTGGTATTTAAATCAAGTCCTGCATACGGACCAACACCTCCAACAATACCTATACTTTTTTTCATTGTTATAAGCCTATAAGTCATTTTAAAAAAAGAAATATTTAATTATTTTAGATTGCCATAGAATCTAAGTTAAAAGAGTCAATGCTATTTTACCTAATTTTTTTTTAATAAAAGAGGCTATAGGCATGATTTAATGTTTGGTACTTATAAAGTTAATATGGATATTTTTAATAAAACTTATAAATGAGTAAGTATTTTATTTATTTTTATATTGTATATCAAATATTTATATTTTAAATCGGTTGTTTTTTATTATTTTAGCGACAAAATCACGGTAATCTTGCGTCTATCCCGAATAACAGCAGTTGATTTTCCAGTTGTTGAAAAATTAACCATTAATATAAGTATATTATAAGCACAAAGATAACGTATATTAGCGCGTATTTCTATAACATTTGCTTTTCTATACTTCGCTTTTAGCAGACTCCTTTCCTTTGAGGAATTTAATATGAAACGTCACAACCGCCTTTCTCAAGCTTTATTTGCTGTCGGCTTAAGTGCTTTGAGTGTTACCGCTTCTGCATGGCAGTTAAGTTTGCAGCAAGAAAATAACCAATCTTATTTAGCCGTCAGCAATGACCAAAAAATTGAAAACTTACAGGCTTATGTTGTTTGGTTCAACATGGATCAAAAAGAAAATAACATTAAGTCATTGAGTGCAACAGGACAATGGCAAGCAGGTATTAACCCTTATACTGAAACGGCTTTTACAGAACTTGCGCCTTTTAGTGCGCAAAAATTAGCGGTGTTAGATTTGCAATGCGGTAAAGAAGAACGCTGTTTTGTGGCATTAGTCGCTGTGGCTGACGGCGCAGACCCGTTAAATACTGAAGCATGGAAAGCGACAACTTTGTTGCCATTGACCACTAAAGCGGCGCAAGAACGCTTATATGGGCAACAATTCTTTTTGCCAACGACAAATAGAGCGTCTTCCTCAGAAATGACGCTTGCTAATCCAACTGCGGCGGGCGCGTCAACGACGGCAAGCGTGGAAGATAGCAAAGCGAATACAGATAGTTCTACAAGCAATACCACAACCACTGAAAAACCAGATATTTTTGTTAAATTAGGTACGCAATTATGGTATGCCAATACCGCTGCGCAAAAACTGCAAGTCATTGATGTCAGTGATGTCAATAAACCTGCGTTGTTAGCACAAGCTAAATTAAAAGGGCAACCTAGCGAGATTTATTCTTTAGATGATTCCATCATTTTGTTACAAAATGAGTATGACGGCGTTGCAGGCACAACGTTGACAGTGGTCAAACGTAAAGGTAGCGAGTTAGAAGTCACGCAAAGCATTCCATTAACTGGGAATTTTTTACAATCTCGGCGGCGGAATGATGTGATTTATACCGTGACTCAAGAATGGAAACCTGTACAAACGGTTGGTACAAGTTTATTGCCGTGTGATTATTGCGGTAGTTATTCACAATTGACTGTAACCGCTTTCCGTTTTGCCAATGGACAATTAACAAAAGAGCAGTCTGAAGTTGCTTTTGGTTATTCTCCTCAAATTGCGATTTATCCTAACCATTTGTTGATTGCAAGCCAAAATCCTGATAAATGGAACTCCACCTTATTGCAAGTATATGATTTAGCAGATAGTAAAGCTTTATCTGCGCGTCCAAGTTTAACTTTAGCGGGGCGCGTGCCTTCTGAATTCCACATGAATGTGCAAGATAATTACTTGCGGGTGGTTTTTGGTCCCGAGCAAGTGGGCGTTTCGGGTAGCACTTTAGCAGTATATGATTTAAGTAGTACTGAGCCTAAATTGGTTGGACAGCTTAATAAAATCGCGCCTAAAGAAGATTTATTTGCAACCCGTTTTACCGCTGATAAAGCGTATGTCGTGACTTATGAGCGCAAAGACCCGTTATGGGTGATTGATTTAAGCGTACCGAGTGCGCCGAAAATTGTCGGTGAATTGCATGTGCCGGGCTGGTCTGAAAAAATGTTTTTCAACGACAATAAATTATTTGCTGTTGGTATTCATGACCAACCAGAAGCAGGTGAAAGTTTTACATCTGTCAGACGGGTTGCCCTCAGTTTATTTGATGTAGAAAATCCCGCAAATCCTACTTTAATTAATCGTTTAGTTCCTTTAGCAGGTAAATCTAGTTGGTCTTACTCTCCTGCTTTAGAGGATGAACGGGCTTTATTGTTAGACTGGCAACAAAGTTATTCCGCATTGCCCATTAATTCATGGGATAGTAGCAGTAACAATTATTTACAAATTGCGACGATGCAAGGCGGACAATTGCAAGATGCGGGTTTATTAGAAACACCGATTCCCTTACAACGCAGTTTAGAATTGGGTGACAATCAATTAGCGGGTTTAGGCAATCAGTCTTTATTAACCATCAGCTGGGGCAATGGACAAAAACCTAAAGTATTGGCTGAATTAGAATTAGCCGCTAATTTACAATGGGTTGTACAAAAAGGCGGGGATTTATTGGCGGCAAGCTTGGGCGATTCGGGTTACTATCGTTTATACCGTTATCAAAGTGATAACTTAGAGTCCGCGCAGCAAAAATGGGATTTACCACGCCAATACAACGCGATTGCAAGCGATACAACCAGCAGCACGCCTAAAGTTGTATTTTACAACAATAATCCTTTAGGGTTACAAGTGTTAGATTTAGCCAGCGGTAAGTTATACCCAGCACAAGCGTTAGAACAACAAAGCACAAGCACGAATGTTTCTACCGATACCTCTTATTGGTATAACCGTCAATATGGCATTGTTCGCGATAGCACTTTCTACATTGCTGAGCAAATGTATAGTTACAACGGCTGTCCTGCGGATGTGATGTGCATTCAAACCTATCCCTACATGTATCAATCCCAATGGACATTGCGCAGTTGGGCATTGGAGAACGGCGTAGCGACTGAACAAGCTAAACGCTCAATCCCCAGTGAACCGATTATGGTGACTTCACAACATCAAGTTGTAACACGCGAAACTTCTGAAAATGGCTATTTACGTTTGAACTTGTTAAATTTAACGCCAAGTTCTGCCAAATTAGTGACCAGCAGCGAAATTCCTTGTAACTATTACAATGCACAAGTGCAAAGTTCAGGGGATGAATTATATGTCAACTGTAATTCAGCCTCATCTATTTACTATCCAATGTATACTAAAGTCGGCGTTGTGGACGATTTCGCCTCTAGCAACACGACCACCACCGCAAGCACCGTGTTATATCAAATCAGTCCTAATACTGGCTTGAATACAACCCGCTCTTGGAAACTTGAAGGCAGTCACACCTTAACTAAAGTGGAAAATGGGGTAGCGATGATGTCAGAAAACAATTATGCAACCTACTATCCTTACACAACGACGGCAGATATTGCAATCGACCGCTCTATGATGATGCCTTATTACAACAGCAAATGTACGGTTTACAGTTTAGCCACTGAAACCCCTGTTGCGCTTAAAACGATTGATAGTTACTGCACAGGCGACCAAAACACGGTGTTAACCCCTAATAGCATGGTAACAACACAAGGTTTTGAAGGGTTTAAAAAAGTAACTTGGTAATCCTCCTAACAAGGCAATAATAAAAAAAGCAGAGCTAAACCTCTGCTTTTTTTATCAAAGAACATTGTTTTTAACTATGTCCGCCGATCATCTCGATAATAATCGTTTTTGCAATAAATCCGACCATACCTAAACCTAAAGCTAAAAATAAAACAAAATATCCCCATTTACCTGCTTTAGAATCTTTTGCCAAGCGATAAATGATGAAAACCATGTATAAAATAAGCGCAGTCACTAAAAAATTCGTTATATACCCTTCATATTGCGACCAAGTATCTAAATCTATCATAACGTTAAACTCTAAATTAAAGAAATTTGTAATTAAGCATAATTATTTTAGCATTCTTCAAAACCCTCAGCGGATTATTTTTAACTTAAGTTAATTAACATGTACTGATGAAGTCTGTTCACTTTTTTTATAAAAACAGCTTGCATTGCACATTTTTTTTCTATATTATGTGCGCTTCCTTTCAAGGAGAAATGGCCGAGTGGTCGAAGGCGCTCCCCTGCTAAGGGAGTATAGGGTCAAAAACTCTATCGAGGGTTCGAATCCCTCTTTCTCCGCCAGATTTTACTTTACAAATAAAAAAAATCTGGTAGCATACACAGCTTGCAAAATTACAGCTACAAATTTTGTAACTTGTCAAAAAATTCTCGCATTATGCGCCCGTAGCTCAGTTGGATAGAGCACCAGGCTACGAACTTGGTGGTCGGGAGTTCGAATCTCTCCGGGCGCGCCATTCTTCTTATTTAATTTCCCCCATTTTCATTTATATCTCTAATTTTTGAATTCACAAGCTATTTGTTTGCAAAGGTGAATTTATATGCCCACGCCCCCCCGCTCAACGCCTTATCAATACGCAATCTATTTACTCTCAAAACGTGATTACAGCTTGGCAGAATTGCGGCAAAAAATGCAGACAAAAGGCTATGATGCAGAAGAAATCGACGGCACTTTGCAACGCTTACAAGAAGCGCATTATGTGGATGATGAGCGATTTTTAGA
>CAZKST010000030.1:0-15078 GCA_964555395.1 uncultured Thiotrichaceae bacterium
AAACCAAAACTTTATAAATTACTGCGCCTGACTTGCCGTTAACTTTTTCCAACGCAAACTACTCAGCACCATGCCGCTTTTATCATCTGTAATCGTATAAGGCTCTAATGCCAATTGAATTTTTTGCGTTTGCCGCTCTGGCGACTCTAACAAATCATCCGTTTTAAAACTTAACTGCCCCGCTAAATCTGAAGGTAATTCAGGGATTTTGGGTTCTTTAAACAAATACGCCGCCGACACCGCCGACCGCAATAACACAACTTCAGAAATATCATGAGAAGCTTGAAACGCCAGCCGCTTGCTGCCTGTCAATAAATTAAATAACGTGCCCAAAGTAATCCCAACAATAGCAATCGCAACCATAATTTCTAATAAAGTAAAGCCTTGATTAATCTTTAAGTTTTTTAGATAAACGTTCTTCTTCCGCCACACTGACAAAATCATAACTCACCTTTCCCGTAATCGAATCAATCTTAACTTTAGCGTTCAATTCCTTATCAGAAATTAATACCGTTCCGCCCGTGCTACCGCCTTCAGGAAAAAAAGTCACTTGCAACAAACCTTTAGTATCTTCACCCATTGCATAATTTGCCCAGCGAACCTCCGCGCCCTGACTTTCCCATTTGCCAGCCGAGATACGCCCCGCCTGATGCACATCATCCCCGCCTTTCGCCATTTTTACTGTCTGCGGCATTCCCTGAATAATCGCCATCTGCCGCGCATTATTCAAAACTGCAATTAATTCCCGCGCTTGCGCTTCCAGCCGCGCCGTGCCGCCACTGCTCAAAGTGGGCACTAATAACATAGCCGCCGTTGCCATAATCGCCATGACAATAAACAGCTCAATTAAAGTAAAACCTAAATGACGTTTCATAAAAACCACGCAGGGGTAAAACTCGCTAATGCTAGTTAGCCTTGCAAATTTCACCCCATTTTCAAACGCTTAAGCAGCTTGTTTTTTCACTAACACATATTCAGCCCCACAATAAGGGCATTTTGCTTTCCCATCTTTGCTGCTTTCCAGCGGAATATAAACCCGTGGGTGAGAATTCCATAAACTCATGCTGGGCATAGGACAATGTAAAGGTAAATCGTCGCTAGTCACTTCATACACATTTTTATCATTTGGGGTTGCGTTGCCTTGGTGAATCATAACTACTCCATTTTTCTAGTAAAGTTTAAAATATCGTTTCAAACGACCCGCTACAAAAGACTTATTTTAAGGCACTTTGACCTCATGTAACAATTGTTCAGCGGCAGATTGATTAGAACTTTGTGCACTCATCAAACGATGCCCCACTACGCCGACTAAAACGGTCTGCACATCTTCGGGCAATACATGGTCGCGCCCTTGCATCATTGCCCACGCCTGCGCACAACGTAACAACGCCAATCCCGCACGCGGCGATAAACCATGACGATAATTTGGATTTTCTCGCGTATGGGCTAATAAAGCTTGTACATAATCAATCAAAGCTTCTGCAACATGCACATTTTTAACAATATTCTGCAATTCTAATAATTGCTCAATCGGCATCACCGTCGGCAATTCTTCAATCATTTCGCGGCGGTCACGCCCTTTTAACAATTGCCGCTCAGTTTGCGCATCAGGATAACCCAGCCCTAAACGCATGGTAAAACGGTCAAGTTGCGATTCTGGCAAGGGAAAAGTACCAATTTGATATTGCGGATTTTGGGTTGCTAATACAAAAAACGGCTTAGGCAATTCATAAGTATGCCCTTCTACCGTAACTTGATGTTCTTCCATCGCTTCCAACAACGCACTTTGCGTTTTAGGCGTAGCGCGGTTAATTTCATCGGCTAATAACATTTGCGAAAACACCGCACCCGTATGAAATTTAAATTGATTAGTTGAATTATCAAAAATTGAAACGCCAATAATATCCGCAGGTAATAAATCACTGGTAAATTGAATCCGCTGCAATTGCAAACCTAAAATTTTTGCAAAAACATGGGCTAACGTTGTTTTTCCCACACCAGGAACATCTTCTAACAAAACATGCCCGCGCACCAATAAACAGGTTAAAATTAAACGTACTTGATGTTCTTTGCCTAAAATGACTTGATTAATATGTTGCACAACTTCATTGAGCAAAGTTTGAGTATTTTTTATCATAAAACTTTAACCTGTTGATTAAAAATAAAGAATAATTGCACTTTTTTTATAACATAAAAAAATGCTTTACAACTTTTGTCTAGTGTAAAGGAATTTAAGCAAGCATCAAACTGTTATACAAACAGAATTTATTAACAACAAGATAGATAGAGAAAAGTGATTTATTAATGAGATAAAAAGCAGTTCAGTTTTCAAAACTCAACCGCTCTTTATATACGACATCAGAAAACTTAAGAAAATAATTTCTGAATTGTTTTATGCAACTCTAAAGGTTGTATAGGACGGGTCAAATGGGCATACGGTGAATAAGTCGCAAGCTGTTGTTGTTGACTTTCTTTTAAACGCTCAGTTAATACAATCAGAGGAACATTAACGGCTAAAGGCATTTGAGATAAATTTTTTAATAACGCAAATGCTTCAGTAATAAATATAATTGGAATATCCATTAAAACAACTTGTGGTTGTTCTTGCTCAAATACATTTAATAAATTATCTGCATTCGCGCTAACGATTTTATAGCCTTTTACTGTTAAATAATCGGTTAAAATATTGGCTTGATGCTCATCAAAAGCCATTAACAATAAAACAATACTATTAGATTGATTTACTTCTGTTAAATTTACAGGCAATGCAGAATTAAATTCTAATGTAATGAGAGAAACGGGGGGCGAGTTTAAATTAAATTCTAAAGCGGGACGACTTTCAGGTTGCCATGGAATAATGATTGAAAAACAACTTCCTACGCCGAATTCGCTTTCAACTTGAATTTTACCATGATGTAATTCTACCAAGCGCGAAACTAAAGCTAATCCAAGTCCTGTTCCTTCCTTATCCCGATTTAATCCACCATTTAATTGCTCAAAGCGTTTAAATAAACGTTGTTTATCTTCTTCTTTGATTCCCATCCCTGTATCTTTTACTTCTATAATCGCTTGTTTGTTAAGTGCATCTGCGCGAGTGCGTAAAATAACTAAACCATTTTTTTTATTAAATTTAATTGCATTGTTTAATAAATTAAGCAAAATTTGTTTAAAGCGTAAATTATCAACATAAATGTATTCTAAGGCGGGGTCATATTCAGGAATAAGTTTTACATTAGAACGATTTGCCAATTCTGCTAATAAACGAATACAACTTTCTCCCATCGTAAATACTTTGACATACTCAGGGTCTAAAACCACTTTATCCGCATCTAACTTAGCAAGTTCTAAAATATCATTAATTAACATGAGTAAATGGTTAGCATTTTCTATCATTGTGTGCAAAGTTCTGCTTTGAACTTCATTAATTTCACCATACGCATGTTCTAAAAATGCACCACATAAACCTAAAATGCCATTCAAAGGCGTGCGCAGCTCATGCGTTACATTAGAAAGGAATTCGTCTTTAATTCTTAAAGCATGTTCTAATTCGCTATTTAAAGAAGTAAGTGCTTGAGTTCTTTCAATGACCCGTTCATTTAAGAAATGGCGTTCTTGTTCTAAATCCTGCCAAACTTGCAAGCGTTCTAATTCAGCCGAGGCGCGAGTGGCAAAAATTCTTAAAACAGTACTTAATAATACTTCATTATTAAAAGCTTGCTGATTGAGAAATACTAATACACCTAATAAATTTCCTTTGCCATCAATTAAAGGTGTGCCCATATAACTCTTAAGTCCTAATCGATTCATCACAGGTGTTTCAAAAAAAGAATTATCATTGTGATAATAATGGAAAATTCTTTTTTCTAATATCACAGGGGCATGAGGTGTTTTACGCCAGTAATGTTGAAAACCCACTAATTCTTTATTATCTATCTCTAATAAGTTACTGCTAAAACGTATTGTGAGAATTTCAGGGTCTTCAAAATTCAATTGAGCAATAAAAACACAATCAATTTGTAAAAGATTGACTAGATAATCGATTAAAGACTGTAAGAAAGATTTACCCGTAAATCCAGATAAACCACTTGCGATTTGATTTAATAAAGATTCTGTTTGACGCAATTCACTATTATCAATCAATGTTGTTAGTAATGCACGTTCACCTTGATAATCAATAGCACAAAAACTGAGATTTAACCATTGAGAAATATTTTCATGCACTAAATGCAATTCATGCAATATTACATTTGCATTATTTGAATTCATTACTTCGGTTGCGAGTGGATATAATGCTTTACAAGCTTCTTCACTCCACAATTCTCCAAAAGATAAAGTATCTGAAATAAAAGGTTGCTCAATTTCCAATAAAGTAAATGAATGTGGATTCATATAGCGGACTTTATTATTGCAACTAATAATAAGCCCAACAGGTAAAGTTTCTACTAAGCGTCTAAAACGCATTTCACTTTCACGCAAAGCAAGTTCTTGCTGTTTGCGTTGAGTAATATTTTGGAAGGTAGCAACCACAAATTGAATGGTATTATCTTCATAAATAGCACTTGCCCAGTGCTCTAATAAAGTAGGGGGTGAGGAACGGCGCATTTCTAAATCATCAACATACGCAGTTTCTCCTTGGAATGCTTTGTATAGCGGGAGTTTTTCTAAGGGATAACGCTCATCTGTATTAAATTGGTAGAATTGGTGTAGCTTAATAAAATCGTCTAAACTATTAATATTTTCTTCTTCATTAAAAGATAAGAAATCTGCATAAGTATTGCTGTAATATAAACGCCCTTGACGGTCTAAAACCTTGACTGCAATTGGCATGGCTTCTAAAAATTTTGCTTGACGACTTTCTAAAACTTTCTTTTCATTCCTTAATTGAATTAAATATAAATGTGTTTTAAGGCGAGCAATTAATTCATCTCGTGTAATAGGTTTAGTTAAATAATCATTCGCACCGCTTTCAAAACCGCTGACTAAATCATGAATTTGGTTCTTTGCAGTTAATAAAACAATGGGTAATTCATCCGCTTGCCAACGTGCTCTAATCCGCTCCATCACTTCATAGCCAGTTAAGCGGGGCATCATAACATCTAATAAAATTAAATCTGGTTTTAAATTTTGCTCAAATAATAAAGTTAAAGCTTCAACACCATCTTCTGCTTCAACAACATGAAATAAACTTAAACGTAAATGCTCAGCTAAAACTTGCCGAATGACTGCTTCATCATCAACAATTAAAATATTCCATGTGCGCTGTCCTTGTCGCGGCGTGGTGACAGCAAAACGTTTGTTCACTTTTTTAGAAGTAATAGACGATAATTGAGAAAGGGGGGTTGCTTCTTTATTATTTTGCTCATCCTCTCCTGTATTTTGATAGAAATCAAATTCATTAAATATATTTTGATTTAATCCTTTATTTTTCTCAAATAAATTCTCGATAGCCTCTGCTTGGCTAAGTGGATTGAAAGGACTAAAAGTAGCTACTTGTTGATTTTGTAAAGAAGCATTAATGGTTGTAATATATTCAGCATTATCGTCGACGATTGGTAAAGTAAAAGAGAAATTTGAGCCTTTGCCTAAGTCAGATTCTACCCAAATTTTTCCTTTATGCAGTTCTACTAATTTTTTAGTAATGGCTAATCCTAGCCCTGTCCCGCCATATACACGTCCTGTAGAGCTATCTGCTTGCTCAAAAGCTTCAAATATGCGTTGAGTTGAATGTGGACTAATACCGACTCCAGTATCAGATACGGTAATAAGCAGTAATTGATGGGGGGTATTTTCTTCTAAAATCTTAGCAGAAACTTGAATCGTGCCTTCTTCAGTAAATTTAATAGCATTTGCAATTAGATTTTGTAGAATTTGTTGTAAGCGATTTTCATCAGCATGAACTAAAGGCAGAAATTCAGGAATATTATTTAAGAGAATTAAATTTTTCTTTTTAACTAAAGAGGCATTTAGAATAAAAACTAATTTAACTATTTCGTTAATAGATAATGGGCGCAGTTGTAAAACAATATCTTTGTGTCGTAAGCGAGAAAAATCTAAGATGTCATTTACTAAGTTAGTTAAACGATGTGTACTATGTAAAATTGTGATAATGCTATGGCGTTGATTTTCTGAAAGTGTTGAGGCGGTATTATCTAACAAATTTTCAGCAATGCCTAAAATCCCTTGTAATGGGGTTTTTAATTCGTGTGAAGTATTAGCTAAAAAATCGTCTTTTAAAGTATTTAATTTTTGGAGCTCTTTATTTTTATTGTCTAAATGTTGTAATGTTTTCTTAAGTTGTTCTGCCATCGTGTTAAAAGCTTGCGTTAATTTCGCTAATTCTTCAATAGAATTATCTACTTTCAATATGTGCCAATCACCCAGTTTTAAATGTTCATTGTTTTCTGTATTTTTAATGAGTTGTTTAACACCGCCTAATAAACGATATAAAGGAACAACTAAATAACGCGAAATTAAATTATTAATGATAAGAATTAAAAAAATAAAAACACCAATGATAATTAACAAACGATTGAACATGTCATATAACAGTGCAATATAAGGTTCTGGTTTGGCTTTTATTTCTAAAACAGCAATCAGTTCATTTTCAGTATTATGAATAGGTTTATAGTGAAAAACGGGTAAAATTCCGAGTAAGTCTTCTTCACTATTTTCTGCGCTAAATAATGAGTATGAAAAGATTCGCTCATCGGTTTTTCTAAGCTTTAGAATTTGTTCAGTTTGGCGATAAAATTTGATATTAACATTTAAGGTATTTTCTATTTCTGTTAAGAAACTAGATTGTTCACCAAAAATAAAATGTGTCACAATAATTGCTGTTATTCTATTGTCTTCTCGAATAGAAGCAGCACTGGCAATGCTTAAAACCCGTTCATTTTGGTCATATTCTAGGGAAGAAACGGCTGCTACTGGAATTGCAGACATAATATTGTTTTCTAGTAAATAAGAATCTTGTAAGTTTTTATGAATAGAATCGCGTAAATTAGGCAGTTGTTCTAAACCTGCTTCAGCAATTAAATCGCGGGTTGGGGTATAAAAAGCAATATGGTGAATGCGCGGCGGGAGATAGGCAACACTGTTATTTTTATTATTATTAACTTCTCTATTAATTGTAAACAGTAAATTATCAAGAAATTGGGCGTTAATTTGTTGTTTTATTAAATCGTTTTGCCATTCATAAAAAGAGCGGGTTTTAGTGAGATTTGTTGTAATTTCTTTAACTTCTGTCAGTTTTTGCTCAAATAGTTTGTAAGCAAGTTTACTATTTTGCTCTAAATTAATTTTAGCATTATGTTTGACAGCTTGAATAAAGTAATAACACATGATGCTTGCAATCACAATACTGACAAACAGCATAGCAAGTGTAAAGAACATGGTTAATTTTGATTTTAATTGCATAGTAAGTCCGTGCTAAACCAAAACTATAGATGTTTAAAAAATAATCGTTGTTAGTTAATTAAGTTTAATGACTTAATTGAGTGTTTTTATTTATGGAATTCCCGCGTTGTGAATAACGCGGGAAATTCAACAAGGCAGGAACTTTACAAGGTTTGTAACAGTTGTAAAGTAAATTGATTAACAATGTGTTCAGTAATGAAGTAATAAACAAACTTGCCCGAACGGCGTTTATCAATCAAACCACTTTGCAGTAGCAATTTAAGACGATGTGAAACAGTCGGAGCATCGTCATGAGTAAGATTGACTAATTCTTGTAGGCATTTTTCACCTTGTGCCAAAATAACAAGCAGTTTTAGACGGGTAACATCACCAACTGCATGAAATAGCGTTGCTACTTGTTCAAAAGCTAAGTTTTCTACAGACATACTTAATGCACAGCCGAAGAAGTTTCATCTGCCCCACTAAAGTAAACATTGTCAATTAACACATGTACTTTAGACAAGTTAATTTGTAAGTCATCAATGAATTGATGCAATAATTGACTGTCTGTTGCTAATCTTTGCAAATCAATGGTTTCAAGTTGTTGACATACTGAATTCAACGCTTCAGAAATATGATTACCTTCTGGTAATTCATCTAAACAAAGTTTAACATTGTTTACACAGAACATGCAAGAACGTGGAAATTGTTGATTATTAAGCAAAAAACGTATTACATCTGTTCCTTGTACGCGGGTGCGCACATGTTGACGATACATTTGATAAGCGGTTAAAGATTTTAAAACACTCATCCACTGGATGGTATCAAATGGGGTCAAAACAACTTCACCGCTATTTTGTTTGGGTAATAAGTTGGTAGAGCGTACATCTAAAATCCGTGAAGTCATGTCAGCGCGTTCTAAATATAAGCCCATTTGTAAAAAGCGATAACCTACATCGCGACTCATAATCCCCGCGACAATTCCAGTAATTAACTTCGTACCTTGAATAATGCGGCGTAAAAAGTCATATCGCTTGTTTTTGGAAAGCACTAAGCTGGTATTGCTTTTGACATACAGATATAAATCGTTTAGATGTTCCCATATTTCAGTGGGTACAATGTCGCGAGTAGTGCGTAAATTTTCGCGGGCATTCGATAAAGAACTCAGTAAAGAGCTAGAGTTACTATCATCTAAGACTAAAAAACGAATGACATTCCGCTCAGTGACTTCTTTGTATTTTTCAATAAAGGTTTCATAGTTGCCCATAATGGCGAGCAAAGGTTGCCAGCCAAATTGGGTATTTTTAGGTAAATCCAATAATAAGTTTGAATTAACATTGATTAAACGGGCTGTGTTTTCAGCACGTTCTACATAACGCGCCATCCAGTAAATATTGCGAGCGACTCTTGCTAACATCTTAAATCTCCTTAACCTCTGCCTTCTAAATCAACAATCCATGTGTCTTTACTGCCGCCGCCTTGTGATGAGTTCACAACTAATGAACCTTTGCGCATGGCAACCCGTGTTAATCCGCCCGTGGTCACATAGGTGTTATCACTTTGTAAAATAAACGGACGTAAGTCTAAATGACGCGGTTCAATGGCATCATGCTCACAAATAGAAGGTGCAGTTGACAAGGTTAAAGTCGGTTGGGCAATGTAATTACGCGGGTCTTTTTTGATTAAATCGGCAAATAATTTGCGGTCTTTAGCGGTTGAGTGGGGACCGACTAACATGCCATAACCGCCAGATTCGTTGGCAGGTTTAACCACTAATTTGTCTAAATTGGCTAATACATAATCGCGTTGTTTTTCATCCATACAACGGTAGGTTTCTACGTTGGGAATAATGGGGTCTTCATCTAAGTAATATTTAATAATTTCAGGTACAAAGGAATAAACGACTTTATCATCGGCAACCCCTGCCCCTGGGGCATTGGCTAAGGCGACGTTGCCCGCTTTCCATGCCCGCATTAAACCTTTGACTCCTAAAGAGGATTCTGGGTTAAAGACTTCGGGGTCTAAAAACCAGTCATCAATCCGCCGATAAATCACGTCCACTCGTTTTAAGCCGTCAATATTGCGCATATAGACACAATCATCTTCTTTAACGACTAAATCGGTGCCTTCTACCAATTCTGCCCCCATATTTTGGGCTAAATAGGAGTGTTCAAAATAAGCAGAATTATAAATACCAGGGGTAAGCACCACAATTTGCGGATTTTCAATCGATTTCGGTGCTAAAGACACCAACATATCGTATAAACGAGAGCAATATTCATCAACGGGCTGAATAATTTGATTTTCAAATAACTCAGGCCAAACCCGTTTCATCACTGAGCGGTTTTCTAACATATACGAAACACCCGAAGGTACACGCAAGTTATCTTCTAACACATACAGCGTGCCATCTTTATCGCGGACTAAATCAGAACCGCAAATGTGCGCCCATGTACGATGCGGGGGATTTACGCCAACACATTGTTTACGAAAATTTTTTGAATCGCTTAATAAATCAGCGGGGAAAATTTTATCTTTGATGATTTTCTGGTCATGATATAAATCATCAATGAATAAATTTAAAGCATTTAAGCGTTGTTTCAGACCAATTTCAATTCTATCCCATTCTTTTTTAGGAATAATTCTGGGGATAATATCCATTGGCCATGCACGGTCAATGGTTGTTCCTTCAAAATAAACCGTAAAAGTAATTCCCATGACCATAATCGCCAATTCGGCGGCTGCTTTCCGCTCGCTTAATTCTTCTTTGCTTAAAGAACTTAAATATCTACATAACTCCAGTGCGGCAGGACGTGGAATGCGCTGACTATTAATCAGCTCATCATAAAATTCCTTAACTTCATAATTTTCCCATTGAATAGACATTGTTATTTTAACTCCTTACACAGCGAGGGAAGCGGATTGACACTACTATAAATCTATTACGCGCAAAGATTTTTATATCCCTAATTAAAGCGTAGGTATTACGCAATTGAATAAAAGTTTAAACTGCATAACTTCTAAAAGCGTTTTTTAAAATTTTGTTCTTGTGTATTGTAAAGAATTTAAGCGCGAGATGCAGGATAAATTTTAAGCATGAAATGCAATTTTGTGCACTTAAACTTTAAAGTAAATGAAAAAATAAGAAAAACAAAGAATCCTAAAGTTAGGAAACAAATAATATGTTCAAATTCGCCTGAAAAATGCCCTTTTTTAACTGTAAGTAAAACCACAAAACTTTAATTTTTAAACGAACTATAACGCAATATTATCTTAAATTTAATTCGTTATTTATTTTGTGATATAACGCTAATGTAAATAACATTCTTTAATCAATTGAATTTATTTGTTATTTTCTTAAGATACCCCGTATTTAAAAAAAGTAGAATAATGGATAGTTTTTTGCTTATTTAGCCCTTACTTTTAATGTTAAATAGGACAAAAATAAAATCATTTTTTTTGTTATTAATCAAATATATTACTAATAATTTTCCCGTTATAGTGCGAGACAAAAGCGTTGGACAATATCAATTTTTTGTGGGTTTTAGTATGTGCTGCCTTGGTTTTTGTGATGCAAGCAGGCTTTATGTGTTTAGAAAGTGGGCTTACTCGCAATAAAAATAGTATTAATGTCGCTATCAAAAATTTGGCAGATTTTGGAATTTCATGCTTATTATTTTGGTTTATTGGTTATAACTTCATGTTTGGAGAACCCAGTTTAAATGGCTGGTTAGGACTTGAAGGAATAGGGTTTCAAATTCAAACCAACAATTTATTTATTACTGTATTTTTCTTGTTTCAATTAATGTTTTGCGGGACAGCCGTCACCATTATTTCAGGCGCGGTGGCTGAACGAATGAAATTTAGCAGCTATCTCATTGTTGCTGTTTTTGTGTCTGGTTTTATTTATCCCATTTATGGACATTGGGCATGGGGAGGCGCAGAAACAGGGCATAAAATTGGCTGGCTTAATCAAGCAGGATTTATTGATTTTGCGGGCTCAAGTGTTGTGCATAGCATCGGCGGCTGGATTGCATTTGCGGTGTTATTAATCATTGGCCCCCGCGCTGGACGTTTTGAAAAAGGACAACCCCCGCGCTTAATTTATGGACATAATATTCCGCTTGCAATTTTAGGCGCATTACTTTTATGGTTAGGCTGGATTGGTTTTAACGGCGGTAGCACTTTAACTTTCAATCAACAAACGGCAAAAATTATCCTAAATACCTTTTTAGCAGGAAGTAGTGGTATGATTGCTGCCTTCTTATTAGATTGGTTTTTGTGCAAAATTGCTTCAGTAAAATCCTTAGTTAATGGCAGTTTAACAGGCTTAGTTTCAATTACCGCTAATTGTCATCTAGTCACCCCTGCTGATGCGCTTGTGATTGGCGCAATCGGCGGTGGCGTAATGTTATTAATTCATTACAGTTTAGAACATCTACAAATTGATGATGCAGTTGGTGCTGTTCCCGTGCATGTCGGCGGCGGCGTATGGGGAACCTTAGCTGTAGCCCTCTTTGCACCTGAAGGAGCATTTGGACAATTAACTTGGATACAACAATTACTCATTCAAACTCAAGGGATTATTGTAGCTTTTATTTGGGCATTTGGAGGGGCGTTTATTTTCATTTATGTGCTTAATAAAATTATGCCTATTCGTGTTTCCCCTTTTGCAGAAGAACAAGGTTTAAATCTCAGTGAGCACGATGAAAAAACAGAAATTCACGATTTAATTCAAGTTTTACAACAACAAGCAATCACAGGCAATTTACATTTGCGTGTCCAAGAAGATTTGTTTTCCGATGCTGGCAAAATTGCAGTGCAATACAATCGCGTGTTAGACAAACTCTGTCAAAAAGCAGAAGAAGCCGAACAATTGCTCATCATTGCCCAAGAAGCGAAACAACAAACCGAACAAGCTAACAATCAACTTACTGAAAAAATTCATGAATTAGAAAAAATTAACCTTTTTTCAGTTGAGCGGGAATTGCGCATGATTAGCTTAAAACAAGAAGTAAATGAACTTGCGCAACAACTAGGTTTTCCACCCCGCTATCGGATTGACACTAAAAATATGACTCCCTCTTCGTCATTGTCTGAACATTCACCTGCATGAATAAACTATCCCCTGAAAATACGTTAAATCTTTTACAACATCACACTTTAAAAGTTGACAAAATCACTTTAAAGTTAGTGTTATTAGCTGTAATTTGCATTTTACTATTAAAATTATTCGCAATTTACCAACAAAATAAATGGGTTGAACGTGCCGTTTTAAAAGATGCTGAATGGATTGCTACTTTTGTAATGCAATTTAATGAAGTTACCCGTAATGACATACAACCCATTGATAAAATAGAAAAATATCTCATCCCTATTGCCTCAGAACGTACAAATGCTTTAACCCTCCATATTCATCGTGGATTAAATGCACAGCAACTCGCAAATGATTCTATAGACAATGTAAAACCAGACATTTTTCAAAATAATGCTTGGCAAATCTTACAAAAAAATCCTCAGCTTCCTGTATATCAATTTGAATTCCAAGCTGCACAGCGTTATTTACGCTATATCGTGCCATTAATGTTTACGTCTCAAGGAAACCCAAGCGGTATTATTGAAATTCGGATTTTATTAGAAAACACCGAGATTTTTCAAAGTTTACAATCTATATTACTGATTTTAGTCTTAATTGGTTTATTAGGTTTTTCTAGTTTATTGTTTATCGCTAAAGTGATGCGCGACAGTAATCGCATTATAAAAACCATTTATCAACACTTATCATTTAACCATAAAATTCTTCAAGTTCAACAGCTTGAAATGGAAGAGCGGCAATATGAATTGCAATTAGCTAATGAGACCGCCCAAAAAGTCACCGAAACCCTCCGTGCGCATACCCAAACTTTAGAGCAAAATCAACGGGCAATGCTCAATATTATGCAAGATATGGATAAAGCCCGCGCCGAAGCAGATGCAGCTAATCGCAGTAAAAGTGAATTTTTAGCCAATATGAGCCACGAAATTCGCACGCCCATGAATGGCGTGCTGGGCATGTTATCCTTAGCTTTAGATACAGAATTATCCGCCCAACAACGTGAATATTTAGAAATAGCCAATTCTTCTGGCGATACTTTGCTGGCGTTGATTAATGACATTTTGGACTACTCCAAAATTGAAGCAGGCAAAATGGAGTTTGAGCGAATTGATTTTGATGTATATCAAGCAGTTGAAGAGGTTGTAGAATTGCTTGCTCCTAAAGCGCACACTAAAGGTTTAGAGCTCGGAACACTCTTTGCCAGCAATGTGCCCCATTGGGTAAATGGCGACCCTACCCGTTTTCGCCAAGTCGTCACCAATTTAGTCGGCAACGCAATAAAATTTACTGAAACGGGAGAAGTATTTGTTCACCTAGCATTAATTGAACAAAATCAGCAACAAATAAAACTACGCTGTGAAATTCGTGATACAGGCATTGGCATTTCCGCCGAAGGACAACGTAAAATTTTCCAAGCCTTTTCTCAAGCAGACGGCTCAACGACCCGCAAATATGGGGGCACTGGTTTAGGTTTAACTTTAAGTCGCAAATTAGTAGAACACATGGGCGGCGAAATTGGAGTCCATTCTGAACTTCATAAAGGCAGTACATTTTGGTTCACGATTGTATTTACCGCAGCTGCAAAAACACAACCCTTATTATTTCCTAGTTTAAAAATTCAAGGATTACACGGCTTAATTGTCGATGACAATGCAACAAACCGTATGATTTTAGAACACTATTTTAAACGCTGGGAAATACGTTATAGCAGTTGTGCTAACGGAGAACAGGCTTTAGTGCAGCTTTATCAAGCCTATCATGCGAATGATGCTTTTCATTTTGCAGTCATTGATATGATGATGGAAGGAATGGATGGTTTAAGCCTGAGCCATGCGATTAAAAAAGACAGTTTACTCACTTCTACCCGCTTGATTATGCTCAGTTCTCACGCACAACGCGGGGATGCAAGCGACGCGCATAAAGTTGGTTTTTCTGCCTATTTAACTAAACCATTACGCGAAGGAAAATTATATGATGCGATTCGTCTAGTAATGAGTTTACAAAAACATCAAGAAGATGTATTAATTACCCGCCATACCATTGAAGAACAACGCCGTTTTCATCAACAACGGATTTTATTGGTTGAAGACAATATTTTTAATCAAAAAGTCGCTTTAGGCATGTTACGCAAACATCAATTATTAATAGATATTGCTAACAATGGACGCGAAGCAGTGGAAGCGACTCAAAATCGCCATTACGATTTGATTTTTATGGATTGTCAAATGCCTGTGATGGATGGTTATCAAGCCACGGCGGTAATTAGGCAATTACAAGCCGAAGTTGATTTAGACCCTGTACCAATTATTGCGATGACTGCGAATGCAATGGAAGGTGACCGTGAATATTGCTTAACGGCGGGGATGGATGATTATATGACTAAGCCTTTTAAATCTGAACGTTTAGTTGAAATATTACAATATTGGTTATTAGATAAACCGCATGTTATCAATTCAGATTAATTCATTAAAAATGACTTGCTAGTTTTTTAAAACTTAGCAAGTCTTTTTGTATTCATGCAAAATTAAATCACCCGCCACACCACTCGCTCAAAGCCGAGACCGACAACGGCAAGCGTTTTTAAATTC
>CAZKST010000030.1:15178-18756 GCA_964555395.1 uncultured Thiotrichaceae bacterium
TCTAAGACTTCTTCAATCACTTCGCGCCCATGTGGTAACGCCGCAGCATAGGTTAGACGGTCTCTATCCATTGATAAGTTGTAATCCAACATATCATCAGGAAATCTTTTAAAATGCGCTAAATGACGGAAAAAATGCAATGTCATCGTTGGGTTATACATGATTGCATTTAAATCAGGATGAAAACTATAACCATTGTAAAATTCGCGCATTGTCGTTAAAGTTTCTGCATATTGATGTTCTGACCAGCCAATTGCTTGACAAATTTCTTGCAATGTTTTTGCAACTTCAAATTCTTCAAAGCCACATAAATTAAAAAAATCTTCGCGTTGATAAATAGAAGTCACAATATTGTAACTACTATTCATATCGGCTAATGCTATCGGTGAAACACCTGTAATAAATACGCGGTCTAAACCTTTACCATTTGCCGCGCCTTTAATATTTTTAAATACGCCTTTAAGCAATCCTTCATTATAAACGAGTTGTTCATAACGTTGATTACCATACATTTGCGCCATCATCACTTCATTGGCAAAACTGTCGTATTCATCAATAAATAAATATAGTTTGTAAGGAGTTTCATTAATCGCTGTCAATAAGTGCATTAATGAAGCGAGTGCATCTTCTGAATTAATTTCAATTTTATGAGGTAAATAACTTTTATAACGAATGTAAAAATCTTCAATACAAGCATTAATGTGGTTATACAATGCGACTTTAAGCAACTCATTATTGCCTTGGGAAAGTACCATTGAAAAATCCCACACCATCACAAAATATTGATTTTTTCTAGGCGTTGGATTTTGCGCGATTTTTAAATTGCCGAATAATTGTTGAAATTTGTTTTTCTTAGCAACATCATAATAATTTGCTAACATTTGTACTAATAAACTTTTGCCAAAACGACGCGGACGGAGAAATAATAATTGATGCCCTGCATTCTCTAGAGCAGGAATGCGGTCAGTGCGGTCAATATAAAAATAATCTTCTGTTCTCAGTGTTTCAAAATCACTGACTCCATAAGGAAATTTAAAAGACATTTTATTTTCTCCTATTAAATCACCACAAACTAGGTTGTACAAACCAACAAGGCGGTGTGATTTTTTGTGAATGGCTTTGATTCCAACGTTCAATAAAGTATAAAGCTAAATCAGGTGCACTAACATTATCAGGTTGATGTACAAAAAAATAATAACTATGTAATCCCATTTTAACCCATTGTTGCAGCAATTGAATCCACGCATCAATGCGCGGATAATCACTGTGGGGGTTTTCATTACCAACGAAACGAATCAATACGCTCGCCGTGGTTAAACGCAAATGCAGCACGTCGCGCCGCCCTGCAACGTCTGTCATGACAGTGCTTATTTGCCGTTGTTCCAATTCACGCGCCACTTTTTCAAAGTTTTTAAACCAGTCAGGATGGCGAAACTCAATCGCAAGTGGAACTTCAGGCGGAAATTCATCACAAAAAGCCAATAATTGCTTTAACGATGCGGGTTTAAAGTGTGGCGGCAATTGTAAAAACATACCGCC
The DNA here is from genome assembly GCA_964555395.1 of uncultured Thiotrichaceae bacterium. GTDB lineage: Bacteria > Pseudomonadota > Gammaproteobacteria > Beggiatoales > Beggiatoaceae > CAZKST01. The sequence continues at coordinate 16,718 of CAZKST010000030.1, forward strand.
CAATTTATCGCCTAATAATTGCATTCGCTGGCAAAAAGTGCGTAGCAAGGCATAATCTTGTAAATTGTGATGACTCAGTTCTTGTAATATTTTAGGATAAAAACGGAAATGAGCGGGCACACTTTGCCGCCAACGGTCAACGGTGCTTTCATCTGGCAAAGTGTAATGAGTGGCATTAAGTTCAATGCTATTAAACTGTTGCGCGTAATAGTTTAAATAATCACGCGGTAAAGCAGAATGTGGATACACTTTTCCTTCCCATGCTTTATTAACCCAGACTGGACAGCCAACAAAGCATTGCAAAGGCGCGGGGGAAGCAAGTTCTAAACAGTCAAATGTCGCGGCGGGAGTTGATGGCAGGCTAAAATCAACATGGCGAACATCCGCGAGTTTTCCAAAATCCATGATTTTGATTGTCCTGTATAAAACGTTTTTTTTACAAAATAGACTCAAAAACACGAATTTTGCTATTTTCGTGTTTTTAAGTTTTTATTTTAAGAAATCACAGCCTAAATCATAAATTTCCATAATGTCTTTTAAAATTTTTTGAAAATCAATTTTTAAATCAATTAATTTTCCAGTATGAATATCAAATACCCAACCATGTACTTTTAAACCGTATTCTTTATAGGCTAATTGTACAGCAGCGGTTTTAATCAAATTAATACATTGTTCTTGTACATTCAGTTCAATCAAGCGGTTATAACGTTGATGCTCGTCTTCAATAGCGTTAAGTTCGAGTTTGTGCAGACGATAAACATCGCGAATATTGCGTAACCAAGGATTTAAAATCCCTAAATCTTGCGCTTGCATCGCTGCCCGCACGCCACCACAGCCATAATGCCCACATACAACAACGTGTTTTACTTTTAAATGTTTAATCGCATAATTTAAAACCGACATCACATTTAAATCTATACTAATCACCATGTTAGCAATATTGCGATGGACAAATACTTCTCCTGGTTGTACTCCCATTAATTCTTCAGCAGTCACGCGACTGTCAGAACAACCAATGTATAAAACTTCGGGAGTTTGTCCTTGGGCTAATTTTTTGAAAAAATCGGGGTCAACTGCCAGTTTGTCTGCAATCCATTGCTCATTGTTTTTAAAAACATCTGCTAATTTCATAAATCACCTTTGTTTTAATAGAACATAGACTGCGCCTGTTCCGCCATCTATTTGTCTTGCGGAACAAAAGGCTAGAACTTCATCACGTTGTTGTAACCACTTATTAAGTTTAGCTTTTAAGACGGGTAGCTTTTGTTTTGAGCCATAACCTTTACCGTGAATAATGCGGACACAACGAACGTGACGATATAAACATTCACGCAAAAATAAACTAACTTCTTCATGGGCAACAGAAACTATCATGCCGTGTAAATCTAATTCGGCCCCCACGCTAAATTGTCCGCGTCGCAATTTGCTAAATACGCCATTTTGTACGCCTTCCCGTTTAAAGAGTAATTCTTCGCCCGTTTCCCATTCTGAGGGGTCGTAACTGTCTAACAGTAAATTTGCCGTTACTTCTTGCTCATCCAATTGTTTTTGGCGGGGATAAGGTAACGGCTTGGCGGTTGTAATGGGCAAATTCACTACAGGTTTTAATGGCTTTACATCCACAACGGCATTTAAAAACTCAGCCCGTTCTACGTCAGAAACGGGCGGGGCTGGGGGTAAAGGTTTAGGCGGTTTTCTTCTATGACGAGACACGGCAAATTATCTTTATGGCTAAAAAATAGAGTAAACCGCATACTTTAAACGCTTAATAGCAAAAATTCACGCTCCCATGAGCTAATCACCCGTAAAAAAGTTTCATATTCTTTATTTTTAACGGCTAAATAGGCTTTTACAAAGCGTTCACCCATCACAGAACGCAAGGCAGCGGCATTTTCATCATCTTCTGCTAATGAATTAAGCGCGTGTTCTAAATTACGCGGAATTTCATACGGTAAATTATAAGCACTGCCATGTAAGGGCGCAGTGGGTTTACATTTTTCCATCATGCCCAAATAACCGCAGGCTAAAGACGCGGCAAT
>CAZKST010000031.1:0-18508 GCA_964555395.1 uncultured Thiotrichaceae bacterium
TTAAATTTCTTTTGGTTTTTCTCTATCATCACAGTTTAAACGGAATGCGACAATGAAAGTCGCGCCTAAACCGATTTCACTTTCTGCCCACACGCGCGCGCCCATCGCTTCCACTAAACGTTTAACAATAAATAAACCTAATCCCGTAGAACTTTCATTGCCCGTAGGTTGTGCACTTAAACGGGTGAATTTGCCAAACAATTTTTGTTTGTCTTCAGGGGTTAAACCTTTACCTTCATCTTGAATAATAAAGAAACTTTCTTGTTCTGTATGACGTAAGCAAATCGTTACTGTTTTATCAAAAGGAGAATATTTAATAGCATTAGAAATCAGATTATCTAATACTTGTCGTAGCATTTTATAATCCGCACAAATTACATATTGCGGAAAAGGCGCGACTAATTGTAAATTGATACGTTTGGTTTTAGCGCGTTGTTGATATTCATCAACTAAATCTTGTACTACTAATTTTAAATCAATCAAGGTTAAATATTTAACTAATCCACCTGCTTCAATGCGATTCACATCCAATAAATTAGTAATTAAATCAAACATTTGCTGTGCACTTTTTTGAATTAATTCTATATAACTTAAAATTTCTTGTTTGGATAAAGAATCAATTTCTAATTCTATAACATCAGCTAAGCCAGTAATGCCCGATAATGGATTTTTTAAATCATGAGCAGCAATGCCTAATAATTCACTTTTTTCTTGATTTAAACGAATGAGTTCTACATTTTTCTCACTTAAAGCTTGAGTTCTTACTCTCACTTTTTCTTCTAATTCACTATATAAACGTGCATTCTCAATTGCAATCGCAATTTGTGAAGAAAGCATATTTAATAAGTGCGTTTGTTTTGTAGTAAATGCGCCTTGAATTAAGTTATTCTCTAAATAAATAATGCCGTTTAATTTGCCACGGTTTAATAAAGGTGCGCATAAAATAGATTTAGGATTGTTCTTTAAAATATAAGGGTCGTGAATAAAACGCCCTTGTTGACTTGCATTAGCAAGTACGAGCGATTTTAAAGTACGCGCAACATAATAAATAATCCCCGCCGCGACTAATTCATTATCTTCGATTGGTAAATCTTGCAACGTTAAAATATCAGGTTCTTGTAAAAGTTGTCCTTCTATATTCACAGTTGCTTGCGCTTCAATTAACCATTGATTATTGCGTTGTAAAACTAAAACGCCGCGCTGAGCACCTGCACTTTCTAATAAAATAATCATTAATTTGCTAAGCAACGTATTTAAAATAATTTCACCGCTAAAAGCTTGTGATGCTTTTAAAACACTATGCAAATCTAATTCTTCTGTGATGTTTTTTAATTCTTGTCCTTGCGAATTTAAATTGAGCGTCGCGGAATAAGTGGGAATATGTTGCTCTTGCAATTTGGCAAGTTTGCTACCCATTGAAGAAAATTCAGGTAAATTGGCAAATAGTAAAGCATAACGTTGTTCTACATCATGCACTTTTGCAATACAGCCCCAGCGTTGATAAGCATAACGACTATCGTTTAAATAAACGTGAGCTAAATGAGGATAGCCATGTTGCCAGTAAAAACGCCCTGCCCATTCCTGAAATAAAGCTTCTTCATTAACATATTCATGCTGTTGCGCTAATTTAATCGCTTGGTCGTAATATTCCCGCGCTTCGCCATAATCACCACTTAAACGTGCCAACTCTGCGCAAATAAAGCGATATTTGTGCTCATAATTCATCGGCGCGTGAATTGCCCAGCGGTGTAATTTGTGTTGGCTGCGTTTGATGCGTTTCATAAAGGCGCGGCGTTGTCCAGTGGAGCGCACTTGCATAAAGCCTGCGATATGAATCAGTGCATCGTAAAAATAAAAAACAGGTTGCAATAAGGAGCTAATCACGGCATCAGCATAGCGTTCTGCTTGGTCAGCATTGGCTAAACCTTCGCCGATTTCATGAAACAGCACACATAAAATGAGCTTGTGTAAATAGACTTGGAAAATTAAGCCCCGCGCTTGATTTTGTTGATGTTGCGGGAGCATAAATTGTTCGTTGTAACAATCGCCAATCAAACGGGTGGGCGGAATGAGGGGCGATAAAAACAGCATGTCGGCTTGTACAGCTTCGCTATGGGCTTTTTTGAGTAAAACATCATCGCCCACCGTCGGCGGCACGCAGATTAAATTGAGAATTGCTTGTTGATAAATGCGGTTAACATGTAAATGACTATGTTGGCGTAATTGCAGCAATATTGCAGTGTATGCGTGAATTTCTTGCTCAATCACGCTTAAGTCTTTGCCGACAAAATAGGCGTGCATGATGTAAGTTGAAGAGGAAGCAATCGCGTATTCAAAATTTCCCGTTTCTAAACCGCTTTGATAGGCTTCTAATAAAGGCGGTAAAGTATCACGCACCGCAATTTTATAATGGCTAATCACCCCATGCACAATTTGCAAAACGCGAGCTTTTAAACTGGGGATTTGACTGCGTTCTAATAAAGTTAAGGCTAATTGCCCAAAACGATAACCCAGCTCAATTTCGCCGCGCTCACAAAGCAAATAGCCGTAACTGGCATACGCGGCAATAGAATCAGGCGTATTGCCATAGGCAATCGATAAACGAACCCGTTTACAAATAATTTGGTTGAGTAAATTGGGCATGACCGCATACACGGGCGGACTGATGGCTAACATAATCCGCATGGCGGCTTGTTTTTCCAAGTCTCGCATTGGTGGTAAAGCGGTTAAACTGTCAATGGGTCGCCCAGATAAGGCTAAACGGGTCAGCAAATGACTCACGACTCGCCCAACTTTTAAATGCTTGCTATAAAAACGAATGCCTAATAATTTTAAGACGGTTAAACCAATTTCTACAGCTTCATGCGGTTTGTTTTGGGCTTTGCAGGCTTGCATCCGAATTTCATAGGCGTGCACTTTATCCAGCAATTGCCGCCCATGTTGCAAGATGGTTTTAACTAATTCTTCTGTTTGGGTAAATTGTCCGCTTAAATACGCCGCTTCTGCCGCTAAAATGGTTAAAGACAGCATGAGACCATAACAACGTTGCCAGCCTTCTTCGCCCAGCAAATCTAAGCCAATCAGCAAATATTTTAACGCCGCTTCATACGCGGTGGAGTTGCGCGCCCGTTGTCCCGCCATTAAATTTAAATGGGCTAAGTGGTCTAATTGTTCTTGGCATTTATGGTTAATTTGCCCAACATTCAACTGGTTAACAATATCAAAAATCTGTTCGGCATGTTTTTCTTGGGGAATGCTACTGAGTAACCATTGCCCTACCCGTTCATGAATCGCTTGGCGTTGCGGTTCGGATAATAAATGATAAGCCGCTTGTTGAATGCGTTCATGCGCAAAACGATATTCAGTAATTAAACTGTAATGCTCATTGATGAGCTGTTCTTTATCGCGTTGATTTTTTTGCTGCGTTAACGAAAGTTGTGAATTGCTGTCAATCGGTAAAATCAGTTGCACGCGCACGGCTTCTTGCAACAATTGTGAGGTTTCATTCACCAGCATTTGCGAAACTTGGGCTAAAGTTTCCAGCGCAAATTGATTACCGATACATGCCGCCAATTGCAAAGTATGCTGAGTGGTTTGGCTTAGTTTTTTGATTTCATGGGAAAGTAATTCAACAACGTTGTCAGTTAAATCCCGTTGTTTAATTTGTTGAATATTCCATTGCCAGCCGCGCCAGTGTGTGCTGCTGTCGCTCGCGTTGCTATCGTTGACAAAATAAATCAGTTTATCTTGGTATAATGTTTTTAGAAATTCGTTGATAAAAAACGGGTTACCGTGGGTTTTTTCAGCAATTAACGCTGCTAATTCTTGTACTGCTTCAATGGGATGATGCAGCGTATCTGCAATTAAAGTCGTAATATGCGATAAAGTCAGCGAGGGAATGGCTAAAGGATAATGTGAAATTCCCAACGGCGGAAGGTTATCAATAAAAGCTTGTAAAGGATGCGTTTGGTTATTATTTTGAGTTAATTCATTGTCGCGATAGGCAATAATAACAATAAGATTTTGGACTTGCGTTAATAACGCTTCTAATAATTTGATGCTGGCATTGTCCACCCATTGCATATCATCTAAAAAGAGAATGAGCGGTTGCTGGGGCGAGCGGGCAAACACTTGTAAAACTTTAGTCCAGACAAATTGGAAACGGTTACGCGCTTGCAGACCGCTCACTTCTTCTTTTAAGCTTGTCGTTGATAGCCGTGTTTCTGGTACGTTGATGACTAGATTCATTTCTGGAATTAATTCCAGCAAAACTTCGGCATTATTGCCTAACGCGGTTAATAATTGCGTTTGCCAAAATTGCAATTGGGATTCATTTTCGGTCAATAATTGCTGTAATAAATCGCGCATCGCGGCAATTAAGCCGTGATAAGGCAAATCACGCAAAAAGGGCGCGGCTTTTCCTGTAATAAAATAGCCTTTTGCTCCAATTTTTTGCCGTAATTGCTGAATTAAGGCAGTTTTGCCAATGCCTTCATAACCTGAAATAAGCACTAAACGCGCATACAGTTGGGGCGTACCGACCTCATTTTCTAATAAAGGGTCAAGACTGGGGCTAATAAGTCCTTCAGGATGCCCAATAAAACTAATAATTTCTGTGAGTTGCTCTAATTCCGCTTGTCGACCATATAAACGATTGGGAATTTGCAAATGGTTAGAAACATCTTGTAACGCTAATTCAAAAGGCGGAATTTGCCGATGTTGTAACCATTGTTGCCAACAATGTTGCAAATCTGCTTTTATCCCCCACGCGCTTTGATAGCGTTCATCTGCGGTTTTTGCCAATAATTTCAAAATAATATTGGCTAAACTTTCTGATAAATGTGGATTATATTGGCGCGGGTGAATCGGTGGGCGGGCTAAATGTGCATGAACTAATTCTAATGAGTCTTTGCTGTTAAAAGGTAATTCGCCGATAAATAATTCATATAAGGTAACACCTAAAGAATAGAAATCGGTTCTATAATCAAGCGGGCGATTCATTCTGCCCGTTTGTTCAGGCGACATGTATTCTAATGTACCCGTTAAATGCTCTAAGCGGCGTAAGCTAGGCGTTTCTAATGGCAAAACGCTGGCAAAACTAAAATCGGTAATTTTGCATTGTTCAGTAAAAGGATTGTACGCTAAGGTATAAGGATTAATATCTTTATGCGTAATACCTGCACTGTGCAAAACACACAAAATTTCAGCAATTTGCACACTAATGGCTAAATGCTCTTCAAAATTGAGGCTGGCATTTTGAATTAAATTTTTGAGCGGAATCCCGTTAAAATCCTCGCTAATCATTGCCAAACTGTTGTGTAAACGTTCCAAACTATACACTTTAGCAATATTAGGATGATTAAAACGGGCTTGTAATTCAAAGGCTTGGCGAAAGCGTAATAAATCGGCTTCGCTGGGATATTGGGTGGATAAAATTTTAACAATAACTGACTGCTGGTCAGCCAGACGAAGTGCGCGATAATGACGAGTTGTAGCAGTTTCTGCAAGAAGCGTTTGAAGTTGATAACCCGTCAGAATGAACATGTAAAAAGTTCCACAGCATTATTAAATTTAAGTACGCGGCGGTTGGTGTCGCTCTTCGCGCGCTGCTCTACGACGACGCAATTGATTGAGCGTTAATACCACTCCTGAAATAGCATAGAGGAAGAATAGCCAAAATAGAATTTGTGGCGGGTCAATCGAGATGAGTACAAACGCAATCACGATTAACAATATCATAAAAAAAGGCACTTTGCCTTTTATATCTAAATCTTTAAAACTACGATAGCGAATGTTGCTGACCATTAAGGCGGCTGTCGCCACCATTAAACTGACCGCAATAAAACTTAAATAACTGGGTTTAAATTGATAATCAGTTGCCCACCACACAAAGCCTGCAAGGACGGCGGCAGCGGCGGGGCTGGGTAAACCTTGAAAATGGGCTTTATCAATTTTTTCTACTTGAACATTAAAACGGGCAAGCCGTAATGCCGCGCAAGCAGTATACACAAAAGCCGCTAACCATCCTATTTTACCTAAATCAGATAAGACCCATTCATACATCACCAAAGAAGGGGCAAGTCCGAAAGAAACTAAATCTGATAAGCTATCATATTCCGCGCCAAAAGCACTTTGGGTATTGGTTAAACGGGCAACCCGTCCATCCACCCCGTCTAAAATCATGGCGACAAAAATAGCAATGGCAGCCGCTTCAAAACGTTGATTAGTCGCCGCAATAATGGCGTAAAATCCAGCAAATAACGCAGCAGTGGTAAATAAATTGGGTAATAAATAAATACCACGACGTTGTTTAATTGGCTGAGCAGGGGGAGAAGAATGAGAGTCGGGAGGAAAGGTCATAATCTCTATCATCAAAGCAGTTAGTGGAACACATATCGTAACGATTCAGGTTGCGTATGTAAAACCGAGTGATGTATTGAGGAATTAACCTACTGTTTTTTTTAACAGTAGGTTAATGATTAACGCATTAGAAATGCTTAGTTTTTGCTCTTATCAACTAAACGATTAGCTTTAATCCAAGGCATCATATCGCGTAATTTGCCGCCAACAGATTCAATTAAATGTTCGCGAGCAATGCGGCGTTTTGCTTTTAAGGTTGCAGTGCCGGCTTGGTTTTCTAAAATGAATTCGCGTGCAAATTCACCAGTTTGAATTTCGGTGAGCACTTTTTTCATTTCTTTCTTGGTTTCTTCAGTGATAATGCGGGGACCGCGAGTAATATCACCATATTCAGCCGTGTTAGAAATAGAATAACGCATGTTAGCGATACCGCCTTCATACATTAAGTCAACGATTAATTTTAATTCGTGTAAGCATTCGAAATAAGCCATTTCAGGCGCATAACCTGCTTCTACTAAAGTTTCGAAACCCGCTTGTACTAAAGCAGTTGTACCACCGCATAATACTACTTGCTCACCGAATAAATCAGTTTCAGTTTCTTCACGGAAAGAAGTTTCGATAATCCCTGCACGACCGCCGCCATTCGCAGAAGCGTAAGATAAGGCTAAATCGCGTGCTTGACCGCTAGCATTTTGATAAACCGCGATTAAGCTAGGCACGCCGCCGCCATTAGTATAAGTAGAACGCACTAAGTGACCAGGGCCTTTAGGCGCGACCATGAACACGTCTAAATCTGCACGCGGAACAATTTGCTCAAAGTGGATGTTAAAACCGTGCGCAAAAACTAAGGCAGAACCTTCTTTTAAATTAGGCTCAATGCTATCACGATATAAAGCTGCTTGATGCTCATCGGGAGCGAGAATCATCACAACATCAGCCCATTTAGAAGCTTTTTCAATGGTTTTCACTTTTAAGCCAGCGGCTTCTGCTTTTTTGGCAGAAGAAGAACCTTCACGCAAACCAACAACCACTTCAACGCCTGAATCTTTCAGGTTTAAAGAGTGTGCGTGACCTTGTGAACCATAACCAATAACAGCAACTTTTTTGGATTTGATTAAACTGATGTCTGCATCTTTATCATAAAATACATTAACCATTTGAAAAACGACTCCTTCAGCAAATTAAAACAATAAAGCAGCTTGCATGACAAGCTGCATGATTTCTAATTTATAAAATGTACATTGCTATTTACAACCTAATACCGCAGTCAGCAATATTACAGTTGTAAACTTTTATTACCCCGTCCAATGCCTGACACACCAGAGCGCACCACTTCAATAATTAAAGGGGCTTCAATGGCTTTAATAAACGCATCGATTTTATCGGCAGTGCCTGTTAATTCGATGGTGTAATTATTGTCAGCAACATCAATGATTTTGCCACGGAAAATGCTCACCAAGCGATACACTTCTTCGCGTTGATTATTGGTAGCAGCTTTAACTTTAATCAACATTAACTCACGTTCAATATGTTGACCTTCCGTTAAATCAATCAATTTAATCACATCAACCAACTTATTCAGTTGTTTAGTGATTTGTTCCAAAATCATTTCAGAACCTGTTGTAACAATGGTCATCCGTGAAATGGTCGGGTCTTGAGTGGTAGCAACCGTCAAAGATTCGATATTATAACCACGCGCTGAAAATAAATTAGCAACCCGTGACAAAGCCCCTGCTTCATTTTCTAACAATAAGGAAATTGTATGACGTTGCATAATTACGCTAACTCCCGATCAGGTGGTAATACCATTTCATGATGTCCTTTACCCGCTGCGACCATTGGATAAACATTTTCTGAAGCGTCAGTGACGAAATCCATAAACACTAAACGGTCTTTCATTGCAAATGCTTCTTTCAATGCGTCTTCCACATCCTCTTTCTTATTGATTAACATGCCAACATGTCCATAGCTTTCCGCTAATTTGACAAAATCAGGCAAAGTATCCATATAAGAATGTGAATAACGTTTGGAATAGAACATTTCCTGCCATTGACGCACCATCCCCATATAACGGTTATTCAAGTTAATGATTTTAATCGGCATATCATATTGCTTACACGTCGATAACTCTTGAATACACATCTGGATACTGGCATCGCCCGTAATACAGGCAACGGTTTTATCAGGATGTGCTAAATGTACACCCATTGCCGCAGGCAAACCAAAGCCCATCGTGCCCAAACCGCCTGAATTAATCCAACGACGGGGTTTGTCAAATTTATAAAACTGCGCCGCCCACATTTGATGCTGCCCCACATCGGAGGTAATAATCGCATCGCCTTGAGTAACTTCATATAATTTTTCAATTACATATTGCGGCTTAATCAATGGACTCTTATGGTCATACCACAAGCAATTTTCTTGTTGCCATTGATAAATTTGCGCCCACCACGTTTTTAAAGCTTCAGCATCAGGTTTGCGCCCAGTTTCACGAATTGCCCGAATTAAATCGCGCAACACATTATTGACACCTCCCACAATAGGAATGTCCACCCGCACGTTTTTGGAAATCGACGCAGGGTCAATATCAATATGAATAATCTTGGCATCAGGACAGAATTTCTCTAAATCGCCTGTTACCCGATCATCAAAGCGCGCACCGATAGCGACCAATACGTCGGAATCGTGCATCGCCATATTTGCTTCATAAGTGCCGTGCATTCCCAACATACCAATAAATTGTGGATCAGTTGCAGGATACGCACCTAAACCCATCAATGTTAAAGTAATTGGATAGCCCAACAACCGTGTAAATTCTACTAAAGGTTCAGACGCATTATCTAAAACCGCGCCGCCCCCTACATATAACATCGGACGTTTAGCCGATAAAATTAAATCCGCAGCTTTGCGAATTTGCCCTTGATGTCCTGTGCTGATTGGCTTATAAGACCGCATTTCCAATGTTGATGGATAATCAAACACGGTGGCTTGTGCGGTGACATCTTTAGGAATATCGACAACCACAGGGCCTGGTCTGCCTGTTGTTGCAATATAAAATGCTTTTTTAAGCGTAACGGCTAAATCTTTAACATGCTTAACTAAAAAGTTATGCTTCACGCAAGGACGAGTAATGCCCACAGAATCCACTTCTTGGAAAGCATCATTACCGATTAAATGCGTAGGCACTTGACCTGTAATGACCACCATCGGAATAGAATCCATATAAGCCGTAGCAATGCCTGTCACTGCGTTCGTTACTCCAGGACCTGAAGTAACAATCACAACTCCCGGTTTTCCTGTGGCGCGTGCATAGCCATCAGCAGCATGAGTCGCTGCTTGTTCATGGCGAACGAGAATGTGTTGGACGCTGGATTGTTTAAAAAGTGCGTCGTAAATGTGCAGAACTGAACCGCCCGGATAGCCAAAGATAAACTCCACGCCTTCCGCTTCGAGGCAACGCACCACAATTTCTGCCCCGGTCATTGTTTGAATGTCTGTATTTGCCATATTCATAATGAGGTACTCTCATTTTACCCTAAAAATCAGAAAGATAACTTTTCGCTTGACTTGGCTACCCAATACAACGCAAGCTTTCGAGGGTAGCAAGGACAGATAATGAAGTCAAGAGAACCCCTGTATTAATCCTTGTGTGCAGAAAGAGTTAGAATTTTATTTAGGGTTATTACTTTAAAGTGATAACGATAGCAAAAACTGCTTGCTCTGTTAAGTTTAGGCTTGTTAGGATAATAAACGACGTAAGCATTTTACTTATAAACTTTTATTTCCTTGAAAAAACAAGCGAATGGAGATATTACAATGACACTAAAAGGTCGTTTCGCACTACAACGCGGCGCAGACTTTCAACTAGATGTACAATTTGAATTGCCAAGCCACGGCGTGACTGCCCTATTTGGACATTCAGGCTCAGGAAAAACGACTATTTTACGTTGCATTGCCGGCTTAGAACGTTGTACAAATGGTTTCTTCCAATTTAATGAAGAAATTTGGCAACAAGATAAAACTTTTATTGCTACCCATAAACGCCCCATCGGCTATGTTTTTCAAGAAGCCAGTTTATTCCCACATTTATCAGTACAACAAAATTTAGAATACGGTTTAAAAAGAACGCCATTAAAACACCGCAAAATTGTTTTTGAAGAAGTCATTAATTTACTAGGAATAGAACGCTTCTTACACCGCAATCCTGTTTATCTATCAGGCGGCGAAAAACAACGGGTAGCCATTGCTCGTGCTTTATTAACCAGTCCTTTATTGCTATTAATGGATGAACCTTTAGCTGCTTTAGATGCCAACAGCAAAGCTGAAATTTTACCTTATTTAGAAAAACTTCATGCCGAATTATCCATTCCCGTTTTATATATCACCCATTCTTTAACTGAAGTAATCAAACTGGCTGACTATATTTTAATGCTAGAACAAGGAAAAATTCTTGCAGAAGGTGAATTGATGCAAATTTTAACCCGTTTAGATATTCCTTTATTACAAACTGAAGAATACGGGGTTGCGATTCAAGCAAAAATTATAGAACATGATAAAGAATTTCACTTAACTTATTTAGAATTTTTAGGCGGAAAATTAAGTTTACATTCCGTCAATTTACCCGTTGGGGCTTGGGCACGGGTACGGATTTTAGCACGCGATGTGAGTATTTCTTTAGACCCCGAACCGCGTTCTAGTATTTTAAACATTTTTCAAGCCACTATTGTAGAAATTGCAGAAGATGTTACTGGACATTGGCTTATAAAATTAGCAATTTACCACACTTTAATTTTAGCGCGTATCAGTCGCAAATCAGGCGTTCAACTAGGCTTAGTTGTCGGTCAATTAGTTTATGCACGGGTTAAAGGCGTTGCTTTAATTTAAACAAAAATGCTTAAAGAAATTCTAATAAAAAAGTTGTTTTTCTTTTAAAATTTTAATCACACTATCAGAATTTTCCACTGTAAAACCCACTAACATTGACTGTGTTTTTAACTTCATAATAAAAATGGCATCTCGATTTGGGCGATACCAATCACAAGGAAACCAAGTATGAAAATCGCCCGCTCCCCATAATCGCCACATACTACTAAATAATTGGGGTTTTTCTGCGGTAACAGAATCAATTTCTTCAAACTTAACTCTTTTAAAACCGACAGGAAAATAATAAACTCTAAATAAAATATCTTCATCGGTAATTTCTACCAAACTATCTGAATATAATACAGCGGATTTCATAATTTAATTGTCACTTTAGTGAATTATGTAAAATGAGTGTAACGTATTTTTTTCTTTAAAGGCAATGTAAAAACTATGCAAGAACTTAATCCTTTAAAACTTCCTTTAAATGGAACACAATTAATTGAAGCCAGTGCAGGTACAGGAAAAACCTATACCATCAGCACACTTTTTTTACGGCTATTATTAGAGAAAAAATTAACGATTGAACAAATTTTAGTGGTGACTTTTACCGAAGCAGCAACTAAAGAACTACGCGATAGAATTCGTAAAAAACTTGCTCAAGCCATTATTTATCTACATTCACCTAATAAGCAAGAAGATGAAATTTTAGCACATTTAATCAAGCCTTATTTAGAAGATAAAGAAAAATTTAACTTTGCAAAAAAAAGTTTAACGACGGCTTTGCGCAATTTTGACGAAGCGGCTATTTTCACAATTCACAGTTTTTGTCGAAAAATGCTTAAAGCAAATGCGTTTGAAAGTGGGGAATTATTTGATACCCAATTAATTAGTGACCAAAGTTATTTAGTTCGCTCTATTGTGCAAGATTTCTGGCGCAAACAAATTTATGGACAATCTCCATTTTTAATTCAATATTTATTCAATTATGGTTTTAAAAGTCCAGAAGATTTGTTAAAAATTATTAAAAATGGTAATTATATTGGGCAAAAATTTTTAGAAATTATTCCTAATGAAAAACCTTATGCCGTTACCCAAGAATTAGAAAATAAATTAGCAGAATGTTATCAAATAACTAAAAACGCATGGTTAAAATACAAAGAGGAATTAAATAATTGTTTATTTAGTAATAGTAGTTTAAGTCGTGTTAAATATAAACCAGACTCTTTTCCAAAATGGTTTGAGAAAGTAGAACGCTATTTTTTAAATCAACAAGCTACACTTGCTTTACCAGATGATTTAGAGAAATTTAATCAAGCCTATATCAATCAATCTGTCAATAAAGGCAAACAACCGCCTAGCCATCCTTTCTTTTTACAAATTCAAATTTTTACTGAGCTACATACTTCACTCACTGAGCAATATGAGCATTTTGTCTTGTCATTTAAAATTCAGTTATTTGAATATGTAGAAATCCATTTAAAATTGCGTAAAAAGCAATATAACTTGCAATCTTTTAATGATTTATTAAGCAATTTGCATACTGCCATTACAGATGAAATGCAAGGTGAAGTTTTAAGCAAATTAATTTGCAAACAATTTAATGCCGCTTTAATTGATGAATTCCAAGATACTGACCCGCTGCAATGGGATATTTTTAAACGGATTTATCAAAGCGATTATGCACACAGTCAGCACGCTTTATTATTGCTAATTGGTGACCCTAAGCAAGCGATTTATAGTTTTCGCGGCGCAGATATTTTTACTTATTTGCAAGCAAAACAAACCGCTGCCCAAACTTATACTTTAGCCACCAATTGGCGTTCTGAACCGCGTTTAATTGAAGCTGCAAATAAACTATTTCAACAAAATAATCGCCCTTTTATTTATGAAAATATTGAGTTTTATCCTGTTAAAGCGGCTGAAAAATATAGAACACAATTTAAAGTAGGCGATGAAAGCCCGCCCGTTTTACATTTCTGGTTAGCCAATCGTGATGAATTAAATCTTGTTAGTGGAAATAGTGAAAAAACAACATTAATTTCTAAAGATTGGGCAAATGAAAATTTACCTCATGCGGTCGCCGCAGAAATTAAAGAACTGTTAGAGAAAGGACAACAAAAAATTGCAATGTTAGGTGAATATCCTGTGGTTGCAGGCGATATTGCAATTTTAGTGCGCACCAATAAACAAGCTTTACAAATGCAAAAAGCTTTAAGCCGTTGGCGCATTCCTAGTGTGTTGTATAGTCATGAAAGCGTTTTCTCAACGTTAGAAGCTTTAGAATTACAGCGTTTATTATTGGCAGTGACTGAGCCACAAAAAGAAGGTTATTTAAAAGCCGCTTTAACGACTGAATTAATGGGTTTGTCTGGCAATGCTTTACTAGATTTAGTGATTAACGATGAGCAATGGCAACGCCGTTTGCAGCAATTTTATGAATATCATCAAATTTGGTTGCAAAAAGGATTTATGCCAATGTTCAGACATTTATTAATTGAAGAACATTTAGCAGCACGTTTATTACATCAATTCACTGATGGAGAACGGCGATTAACCAATTTATTGCATTTAGTGGAATTAGTGCATAAAGCGTGTAAAGAAGAGCGTTTGAGTTTATTAGCAACTACGCAATGGTTAAGTAAGAAAATTCAAGAATCTAATGAAGAAGAAAATAAGCAAGATGAGCAACAATTACGTTTAGAAAGTGATGAAAAGCGGGTTAAAATTATTACGATTCATAAAAGTAAAGGTTTGGAATATAACATTGTTTTTTGTCCTTTTAGTTGGGAAAGTAGTGTAACCTCTAAAACAAATATGCCTTCTTCTTTTATTTTCCATGATAAGCAATGTGATAATAAAGCATTTTTATATATTGGTAATGAAAAAGACGAGAAAGAACGTTATTGGCAATTTGCGCAAGAAGAACAACAAGCTGAAAGTTTGCGTTTATTTTATGTTGCAATTACGCGGGCTAAATATCGTTGTTATTTAATTTGGGGCGCGTTTTCTAATGCCCATGAATCCCCTTTAGGGCATTTGTTATTATCTGAGCAAGAACAAAGAATTTGGAGCAAAATTACGGATGCAGAAATTAGCAATAATTTAAAACAATTAGTGCAACACTGCCCAGAAATGATTGCAATGAGTCCGCTTAAATTAAAAGAAAAAATTGAATTTCATTCTTTAGAAAATGAATTAGTTGCAAGTGAATTAAAAGCCCGTCCCTTTAAAGGGAAATTAGATAATGAATGGCGAGTTTCTAGTTTTTCTGCCTTGACAGCGACACAACGCCATTATTTTCTCCCTTCTTCTGCAAAATTACCCCAGTTTTCTTCTACTGAGTTAGTGGAATCGCCCGAACATGATATGATTAACGCTAATTTAGATGAAATCGGCTTAACAGATGTCGCATTTTCAAATTCTTCAAGTATCGAGTCGCCGTGGTTGCATTTTCCGTATGGACGTAAAGCGGGGGATTTTATCCATTATTTATTTGAGAAAATTGATTTTACTAAACCGATTGCTGAAAGTAATCAATTTATTAGCGACGCATTTTTAAAATTTGGTTATTCCGCTGAACAGATTAGAAAATGGCAAGCGGCAATAGAAAATATGCTAAATGAAGTTTTAAATACTTCTTTAAGCAGTGAAAAAAATATTAAGCTTAATTCAGTGACACGCGAACAACGTTTAAATGAATTGGAATTTTATTTGCCATTAACCCGTTTAGAAATGCAACAATGGCAATATTTCTTTCAACAATATGCTGATTTAATTCCTGATGCTTTTGTGCAGCGCATAAAAGAACTCAAAATATCAACGGTCAAAGGTTTCTTAAAAGGTTTTATTGACATGATTTTTGAGCATGAAGGAAAATATTATTTAGTGGACTATAAATCTAATTTTTTAGGTAAAGAAGCGGTTGATTATCAAGCGGCGGCGTTACAACAAAAAATCGCCCAGCAAGATTATTTTCTACAATATTATTTATATAGTGTTGCTTTGCATCGCTATTTAAAACAGCGTAAAAATGATTATTGCTATGAGCGTGATTTTGGCGGCATTTTTTATTTATTTGTACGCGGAATGCACTCAACAACTCAGACCCAAGGGGTTTATTATGATAAACCTGCTGAAACGTTGATTGAAGCATTTTCACAGTTTTTAACCTTCACAAACCACTGATTAACCGCATATTTAAGGTAGGTGGTGAGTCTGTAACTCACCGTGGATTGATAACAACCTCGTGGACAAGCAAATGGCGAAGTCAAAAGTTTTCATTGGATATGCACACAACGACCGTGCATTTGCCGATACCTTGCTCAATTATTTAACCCGTCTCGAACAGCAGGAACAGTTGGAAGTTTGGGATGAAACTAAAATGAATCAGTATGAGGATTGGCAAACCGTGTTATTTAACCGCTTTGCTGAAAGTCACACGATTATTTTATTAGTCAGTCGCTATTTATTAAATTCTCCATTTATTCAATATCCTACAGTTTTGGAGGCTTTGCGGCAGGCGTATTTATGTGAAACGCGAGTTGTTCCAATTATTTTGAGCACTTGTAACTGGAGCGTGTTAGATTTTTGCAAAGCACAAGTATTGCCTAAAGGATTTGTACCTATTGAGCGCACTTTGTATCCTTCGCGCACTTGGACGATGATTGCAAAACGAATTGAAGAATGGAGCAATGTAGCATGTACAGAACAATTAAGTGTGGTTGATAAATTACAAGTTAAATTAAGTTATTTAGCAACTTCAAATAGTCAAAATACTAATAACAGCACTTTAGTAGGACGACAGCATCATTTCAATGTGTTAGACCATTCTTTTCAAGGGGATGAAACCGATATTGTCGGTGTGATTGCTGGCACGGGTGTTGGCAAAACGGCATTAGTGAATGGCTGGTTAAAACGTTGCGCGCCGTATTATGGACGGGCAAAACGGGTTTTTGGTTGGTCATTTTATAGTCAGCAAGCGAATTCTTTACAGCGTTCATCGGCTTTATTTTTTGAAAAAGCCTTACCATTTTTCGGGCATTATGGCGTATTGCCGCCTAGCGAAGAAGGGCGGGCGCGGCGGTTGGTGGAGTTGTTACAAGACCGTCCGAGCATTTTAGTGTTAGATGGTTTGGAAGCCTTGCAAGCGCGGGGCGATAATAATGAAGTGCGTTTGACTGATGTCGCGATGCAATGTTTTTTATATGCGGTGCAAAAACAGTGTTTAGGCAAACAGCGTTTAGTGATTTTAACGTCGCAATATCCTGTTGCAGAATTGAATTATGCGCGGAATTATCGCCGTTTAGATTTGGAAAATTTAAGCGCGGGCGAAAGTGCCCATTTCCTGAAAATTTTAGGAGTCAAGGGCACGCCGTGGCAGTTAATGCCAATTGCGCGGGCATATAGTGGACATGCTTTAGCGTTGCTGTTATTGGGCAGTTTGTTAGTTGAAAGTTATGCGGGTGAAGTGTCTTTTCATGCGGAATTGCCTTATTTACGCGCTGAAGAAGGGGAAAGTGGGCAAGCATTGCGCATTATTCGCTTTTATGATGAGCGTGGCTGGTCAGAATACGCGCCCGAGCGGACTTTTTTACAATTATTAGGCTTATTTGACCGTCCGATGGCGTTAACTGAGCGCAATGCGCTGTTACAGCACACCGAATTAGCCGCCCCTTTGCAACGCTATTCTGAAATTGACTGGGCAAATTTACACACAACTTTGATTAAACTCGGCATGTTGTACGAGCGCAAACAAGGCAGTGAAACCGTTTATGAAACCCATCCGCTGATTCGTGAATATTTTGCGCAACAATTGCGGGAGCGCACGCCGTTATTGTGGCAACAAGCGCATCAAATCTTATCTAATTTCTTTTATAATCAGCTTAGTACCGATTATCCTAGCACTTTGCATGAATTAGAGCCACTCTATCGCGCCATTCATCACAGTTGTTTAGCGGGCGAATATCAAGCGGCTTTAAATTTATATCAAGACCGTTTGTTGCGCGGCTCTGATTATTACAGCACCCGCTATTTGGGCGCGTATTCCTTAGATTTAGCCTTGTTACGCAACTTTTTTGAAGCGGAATGGGAATTGCCTTTTAACCATGATTTAAATACCGAGCAATATAGTTGGTTATTGGCACAAGCTTCTTTCTACTTGTTATCGTTGGGACGTTTAGAAGAATGTTTAGTTCCCCAGCAAAAAGCCTTGCAACTGCATGAACAAGCACATAATTGGAAAAGTAGCGCGAATGTCGCAATCAACCACATTGATTTATTACATGCTTTAGGGCGTTTTAATGAAGCGTTGGCGATTGCTGAACGGGCGTTAGTGTGGGCGGAAAATAGTCAAGATAAATTCATTCAATTACAAACCCATGCAAAATACGGCAAAACGCTGCATTTAATGGGGCAATTAATGCAAAGTCGTTTAGCTTTTGAAGCGGCGGAAGCGTTGCAAGCTTTAGAACAAAATCATCAACCGCTGTTATATTCAGTCAACGGTACGGAATATGCGGATTTATTATTGACGATGGCGCAAGATTCCAACGAGCGCGAAATTATTTTAGCCCGCAATGAATATGCGTTAACGATTTCTTTACGCGAATTAGGTTTATTAAGTGTTGCGTTTGACCAATGGATGCACGGCAAGATTCTGAATGAGTTGCAAAGAGAACCTGAAGCAATTCAAGCTTTTGATTCTGCGGTGGCGACCATGCGTAAAGCCAATGTTATGCTTTTCTTACCGCAATTATTATTAACACGCGGTCAATTCAACCGAATGCAAAATAATTTAGAGCAAGCGCGGACAGATTTAGAAGAAGCGTTTGAAATTACGCAACGTTGCCAAATGCGCCGTTGCGAAGTGGATGCTTATTTATTAGAAGCGCATCTGTTATTAGACGAGCGACGCGAGCAAATTAATCAAATCAATCCGCGCCTGTTATCTGTTGACCACAGTTATAACGATTATAGCTTTTTCAAAGCAGAGCAAGCGTATCAAAAAGCAGAAAGTTTGATTCAACAAACCCGCTATCATTTACGTTTAGCGGAGTTATCGCTGCTTGCTGCCCGTCTTGCTTATTACATGCACCAATCAGATTTAGCGACAACCCATTTAGAACTTGCCCGCGAACGGATTATGGGCTTAGAGCAATGGCAGCTCCTCGCCGAGTGGGATAGGATTAAAGTTGAGGTGAGTTAAGCGAGCATGAGCATTGTAGGGTGGAATAGCGTAGCGTATTCCACCACGACGTGCCGCCAAAGCTGGGCAAAAATAAATTAT
>CAZKST010000032.1:0-18168 GCA_964555395.1 uncultured Thiotrichaceae bacterium
AAAGGTTAAAAAAGCAATAGCTAAAGCGATTGCACTCCAATTTACGCAATTTAAGGTGCGATTACTATAACATCTTAAAAATTAAGAAAATTATGTTAATTATGTGAATTAGGGTTCAGACAATAAAAAACTAATTTTCAATCATAAAACTGATAAAATATTCGCCATTAAAAACATAAATCCCTTCGTTTTTAAGACGATAGCCAAAAACAACATGCACTAATCCTGTTGCACTTAGCAATCCTTGATAAATCGTCAAAGACTCGGTACTGTCTAAAGTTTTGGTTTTAAAACTAGGAATGGCTGTCAAACCTTGTGCCACTGTCCAACTGCTGGCTTGTGTGCCGTTGTTGGAAAAGCTAATAAATTGTGTGTTTTGATTGGTATCCGTGTAAATCGCGATAACAATTAAATCCGCCTCTTTACCCACATGGCGGCTATCCACATTGATAATGCCGTTTACTTTTAAAATGCCGCTATTGGCTTTAAATACACCTTGTTGTGAATAATTTCCATCATCCAGCGCAACGCCGCCGTTAAACGTCGTCGCTAAGGCAGGACTGGCTTGTACAGTTTTCCAATTGCTATCGACAGCTACATTAAAGCCTAAACTGGGTAAACCCGCTAAAGCTTGAGTTACTGTGAGTGTGGCAGTGCCTTTTATAGTTGGGGTATTAGTCAACGCGACTTGAATGCTATAACTGCCTAAACTGGTAGGCGCAACAAAACTGACGGTAACTTCTCCCGTGCTGCTGGTGGTGTCTGTGGTTTTATCTAAACCGCTGGCGATTTCTACACCCGAAGCATTGAGCAATTTAATAGTAACTGCTTGATTAGCTGCATTACTGGCTAAATTGCCGTAACCATCTACTAATTTAAACACAATATTTTTAGCCGTGCGTCCGCTGGGGATGGTTTGCTTATCGCCACTTGCGACGCTGAATAAACTGGCACGTTCCGCGCTCAAAGTGATTGTCGTTGATACGCTACTTGTGCCAACGGTAGCAACAATTTTGTATGTGCCTGAAGTTGTGTGAGAAACGCGGGTAAATGCTTGTCCTTGATTATCAGTATCATCCACTGAGCCAATTAAACCTGAATTAACTGTTTGATTGCTTGCAGTCAATAAACTAAACGTGACATTTACGCCCGCCGTTGCCGCGCCCGTGCTGTCTAATAATTGTGCTGTGACGAATTCAGAAGGTGTGCCCGCATTGACGGTTTGGCAATTTCCACCAACGATAAATAAACTGCTATTGCGGGTAACGGTGAAATTAGTAGAAAGGGTTTGACTGCTATCACTTTGCAAAGTGGCGGTTAAAACATATAAACCCGCTTGAGTGGTGGAAGTAATGCTACCAAAAGAAACAGTAACTTTACCACTAGAATCAGTAATTTTCGCGCTACTTAAGCGTGAACTAGCATCCGTACAATCAGGGGCGCGTAAACTAAAATTGATGCTAGCATTACCAACGGCTTGATTATTAGCATCTGTGACTAAAAATTCAATTAACGCGGGTGAAGCAGTTGCATTTACAATTTGATTCGCGCCTTGAGTGATGCTAATGGTTGCCCATGCTTGCCCAGACAGCATTAACCCCAGAAAAGACGCGAGATAAATAAAACGCAAGATAAAACGAATATACAACGAAGGAGGAACAAAGCGCATAATGTTAAACCTTTGAAATAAGGAAATATTAAGGTTTAACATATCAACTATTATTTGAAAGCGCAAATATTCAGCAGACTTTTTCCATTTTCTACTTAAATTCAAGCAACTTAAAATTCTTCAGTCGCTAAATTTTGGCATAAAGACAAAGGATAACGCTGTCCTGCTAAATAATCCTTAACACATTGCAACACCATAGGGCTGCGTAACTGAGGACTATTGGCGATTTCTTCATGCGTTAACCACACCACCCGCTCAATGCCTTTATCTAAACTACGGTGTGCATGAAATTCACCCAATTCACCACAAAAACACACGCGTACAAAAGTAATGCCCGACGGCGTTTTATATTGGTAAATACCCACTAAATTTTGTGGCGTAAATCCGAATTGACTTTCTTCTAAAGTTTCACGACAGACGGCTTCCAACAAGGTTTCATCTTCATCTAAATGCCCTGAAGGTTGGTTAATCACCAAACGTCCATTAATTGTTTCTTCGACCATTAAAAACCGTTGTTCATGCTCCACAATCGCCGACACGGTTAAATGGGGATACCATACTGATTGATTTGTTGCCATAATTTTAAATAAAATGCTAGGAGAGACAAGACTTTACCATAATAGTGTTTTCAAAAGTTAAAGCCTGTACTTTTTTAGCATAGCGTTCATGAATCACAAAACCTTGCTGCTGTAAAAATGGGCGAGCTAATAAACTTGCATCCACCCAAATTTGGGCTAATTGCAAATTTTGCGCTAATGTTTCTATGCTTTTCCACAATGCAGTAGCTACGCCTTGTCGTTGGGCAGTCGGAGCGACATATAATAAATCAAGCCATCCATCAGGCGACAAAGCGGCAAAGCCAACGGCAATTCCATCGCGTTCGGCAATAAAAAAATGCTGTTGCTTCAATTTCATTTCCCACATTGCTACCGCATTATAACTCGATGCCCAAGCGTGCAGATGAGCACTTGTATATTCTTCTATACAAATCGCTAAGATTGTTTGTTTAAACAAGTCACGGATGCTGTTTACATCCTCATGCGTCGCTGGACGAATAGTTAACATCGGCTACCTCACATTGTTAAGAATTGGCATACAATTACAGCAAAATTTTTTAACTGGCTAATCAAGGAATGTTTATGTCAATGCACAGTTTTTTCAAATTACATTTGCCGCCGACAAATACAATTACCCAAGGAGAGTTTGCACAACCCAGTTATTTACACTATCTACGCGCAGGAGATGCCAAAGCGGAAACCATTGTATTGTTACATAGTTTGCCGCAAACCGTGCACGCATGGCGGTATTTAATGCCCGTGTTAGCCGAAAAATATCAAGTGATTGCCATTGATTTGTACGGTTTAGGCGATTCAAGCCACCAGCGCATGGCGCAATGTACAACAACCATGATTGAAGCTTTATTTCAGCTTTTAAATCATTTACATGTAGAGCAACCTGTCTTAGTGGGACAAGGTTTGGGGGGCGTATTATGTTATTTTTATGCACAGCAATATCCAGACAAAACTCGAGGATTAGTTTTGTTAGAAAGTCTGATACCGCGGATAAAATGGCAAGATAATCCTGAATTAATTAAAGAAGTAATGCACGTTCTTGGTTTTTTTGCACAAGCAGAAATTCCCGAATTATTATTAACGGGTAAAGAAACTGATTTTTTAACATGGTTATTTAGACATTACAGCCACAATATCGGCGTATTTAATTTAGAAGAAATTGCTTTTTACGCAAGCTATTACAAGCATCCTTTGGTATTGCAAGCAGCATTAAGTTATTGCCGTGAGTTTGTATATCAAGCATTTACGACAACTGCATTACAAGAAAATCCAATGATTATGCCGATTTTAGCCTTAGGCGGCGAAAGTGGTTTAGGAATGCGGGTGATTGAAGGGATGGAAGGTTTAGCAGAACATGTGCAAGGTGGCACGATTACAAATTGCGGGCACTGGATGGCAGAAGAACAACCGCAAGCAGTGGCAGAAGCCATTTTAAGCTTTGTTAATTTAGTTTTTGCGAGTCGTTAAATTTAAAATAAAAAAAGCATTGCTTAAAACTCTATTTAAGCAATGCCAAATAAAATAGAATAAATAATTTAAGCAAATAATTGTTTTAATTATTTATTTTCTTTTTTCTCGGAACGGTGTTCTTTTATCTCTTCTCTGCCAGCTTTGGCAGCTTCTTTACATTCAGCAGAGATTGTGAAATCTTTGTGTTCTCTTTTGTATTCGTGAACACATTTTAATAAACCTTCACCGAGTTTCTTTTCTTCACAGCCCGCGGTTTTAATTTCAGTTGCACACGCAGTTCTAACTTTGGTGTGCATAGTTTCATCAGCTGAAACAGCAAATGAAGTAGCAGACATTGCAAGTAAAGCAAAAACAACATGCTTAGTATTCATAAAAACCTCTTTATAGCAAAAGTTAACTAGAAAGTAATTATTTCAATAAAAAACTCAATAAAAACTATGCTTAGTTATATATGCTTATATTTGAATTAGGTCAAGAAAATAGTATTACTTTTTCTTTAATGAAATTATTTAAATGTTTTTAAAAAGCTATAAAATTTTTTCTTTAAATTCAATAAATAATTAAGTTTTTTGATTTAAAAATTAAATTTATTAATTAACTAAACATTAGTTTATTAATCATTAATTGATTGAAAAAATAACGTTATTTTTAAAACTTGAAGCAAAGAAAATAAATATTAAATTTCTTTGAGCAAAGTTTATTTAACTCGCGCAAAATTTTTTTAGCATATCGTTTTATTGTTTCAGAAAAATGAAGATTAAAAAAATTAAGCAAATCAGGTTAATTATGTGAATTATGGTTCAGACGAACAAATTTTTGTAATTTATACGACAAAAACATCTCAATATTTACGCTGAAAATCAAGCTATATCAAAGCATTAAAAAAATAACTTAGCTGAACCGTTATTTGCATAGCTTTTTAAAGTCTTAACTAAAAAATAATTTTATCAGTTGAAAAACTGTCTAATCTAAAACTTGTAGCAGGTGATAGACGCTTAATTTTTCGCCCCTAAAATTATGCTAGCGTTATTATAAGATGTCGCAAAATCCTTCAAAAACTCCCTTAAACACTCTCTTTTTCCCTTTCCCCTTGAATAAAAATTTAAAACTAAACGAGAGCACCCTCAAACGATTGACATGAAAATTATTCTCATTTACATTAAATAATAGAATTTCCTAAAATAAAATAGGCTGCAAAAGGATACCCCCATGTTAATGTTTCTCAAACCTTTGACTTCTGATACTACAACCCCTCCGCCCGAGACAACTTATCCGCTCGGACTTGCAAGCGAAGGGCAATGGGTACGCGTTCATCACCTCAGCGGCGGCGAACCGACTTTGAAAAAATTGACAGCGATGGGCATTGCTGTTGGCGCACGCATTCGCATTATTCAGCGTGAAGCAGCAACAGGTTTAGTTATTCAATGTGGAGAAACCCGCCTTGCTCTCGGTATGGGACTCGCCCATAAAATCATTGTAGAGCCTACTCAAGAAGAACAATAAGGAGTTATTACCATGACGCTTACACTGCGTGACCTTCAAGTCGGTGACCGTTGTCGCATTACAGGGATGGCTAAAGAACAAGTCGGCTATCGCAAAAAATTGCTTGCGATGGGGTTAACCCGTGGAACAGAAGTTGAAATCGTGCGCCTTGCACCGTTAGGCGACCCGCTTGAAATCAGTGTGCGGGGTTTTGCGCTCAGCCTACGCAAAGAAGAAGCTGCCACCCTTATTGTAGAAAAAGTTTAAGCTGTTATAGAGAACCTTCATGAAAACAATTACTGTCGGTGTGGTTGGGAATCCTAACTGCGGAAAAACCACCCTTTTTAATGCTCTGACGGGGGCAAATCAACAAGTCGGCAATTGGGCAGGCGTGACCGTCGATAAAAAAGTAGGCTATTATCGTCATGAAAATGTAGAAATAGAATTAGTTGATTTACCTGGTATTTATTCATTAGATTCGCATAATAGCTCACTTGATGAGCAAGTTGCGCAAAGTTATGTGATGTCAGGGGAAGCACATGTTATTTTAAATATTATTGATGCTTCTAACCTTGAGCGTAATTTATATCTCACAACTCAATTATTAGAAATGGGTGTGCCTTTAGTTGTCGCGCTGAATATGATGGACGTTGCTCAAACACGCGGCATTGAGATTGATGTTAATAAATTAGAAAAAAAATTAGGTTGCCCTGTATTGCCTTTAGTCGCCGCGCAACGCACGGGCATTAAAACTTTGCAAAGCACTGTTAATCAAGTGGGACAAACGCATCACTTTGTACAAACTCAAGTGACGTATCCCAGCGCATTAGAAAATGCGTTAAATCAATTACGTCCGCAATTACATGAAGCTTTAGAAACAGCATACCAACCTTATAACCGCTGGATTGCTTTAAAGTTATTAGAAAATACCAGCGTTCCAAGTCATTGCTTCAAACTCGCGCCGCCTTCTGCAAATGGCGAAGATGCTTTAACCCGTTTTGTAGAAAACCAACGGACAACGTTAGAAGAAGATTTGGGCGATGAAGTTGATATTTTAGTTGCAGATACACGCTATGGTTTCATCAATGAAATTACCCGTGATGCAGTGAAAAAAGCGGGACAAGTTTCTCATACTTTCTCTGACCGTCTTGACCGCATTGTGCTCAATCGCGCCCTCGGCATTCCCATTTTCTTGGGCGTAATGTATTTAATGTTCATGTTCACTATTAACATTGGTGGTGCATTCATTGATTTCTTTGACCAATTTGTCGGTGCATTATTAGTCGACGGACTCGGCGAATTATTAAGCTCGCACGGCTCGCCCGAATGGTTAGTCCTAATTTTGGCAAAAGGCGTAGGCGGTGGGGTGCAAACCGTTGCGACCTTTATTCCTATCATTGGTTGCTTATATTTATTCCTCTCTTTCTTGGAAGATTCTGGCTACATGGCGCGGGCTGCCTTCGTCATGGACAGATTCATGCGCTTTATCGGTTTACCCGGTAAATCATTCGTGCCGATGTTAGTCGGTTTTGGTTGCACCGTGCCCGCTGCAATGGCAACGCGGACATTAGAAAACCGCCGCGACCGCATTTTAACCGCCTTCATGGCACACTTCGTTTCCTGCGGCGCACGCTTACCTGTGTACGCCTTATTCGCCGCCGTATTCTTCCCTGTTGGTGGGCAAAACGTGGTGTTTGGCTTGTATTTAATCGGCATTGCTGCCGCTGTGTTTACAGGTTTAGTGATGAAAAACACCCTGTTACGCGGTGAGCCTTCCCCCTTCGTTATGGAATTGCCTCCTTATCATTTACCCTCAGTGTTTGGCTTATTCCTCCGCGCATGGGAACGTTTAAAAGGTTTTATTTTTAAAGCAGGACAAATCATTATTCCTATGGTGGTTTTAATCAGTGCATTAAACTCTTTAGGAACAGATGGTTCTTTTAACAATGAAAATACCGACAAATCTTTATTAAGCAGCATTGGGCGCACTATGACCCCCGCTTTTGAACCCATGGGTATTAAAGAAGAAAACTGGGCGGCGATGGTGGGAATTTTCTCGGGGGTATTGGCAAAAGAAGTTGTCGTCGGCACGTTAGACGCAATTTACAGCGGCTTAGCTGAAGCTGACCATGCCGCAGCCACGGGCGATAGTGTTAATAAAACCGAAGAAGAACCTTTTAACTTATCAACCGCCTTACAAGGCGCATTTGCTACGATTCCTGCTAATTTGGCAGAATTATCTGAAAAAATTACCGACCCATTAGGCATTAGCGTTGGCGATTTAAGTGATAAAGAAAAAGTCGCAGAAACTCAAGAAGTGCATGTCGGCACATTTGGCGCGATGGCGAGCCGTTTTGATGGCGCGGCAGGAGCGTTTGCTTATTTACTCTTTATTTTAATGTATTTCCCTTGTATTTCAGCCACTTCAGCAATTGCGCGTGAATCTTCTGTTGGCTGGGCAGTGTTTATTGGCACATGGGCGACGGGCTTAGGCTATACCGTTTCCGTGATTTTCTATCAATTAGCGACTTATTCCGCGCATCCAGAACAATCCTTATTTTGGGTAGGGAGTTTATTAAGTCTCTTATTTTTAGTTGTCGTCGGCTTACGTTTATACAGTCAACGCCAACAACCGCCCACTTTATCGACTGCAACTGCCTAATTTAATGCTTTGAGAGGTGCAACATGATACTGACGGATATTAGAGGTTATTTACGCTTAAACAAGCGTGTTACTTTAGCTGATTTAGCCACACATTTTCGTTGCACCCCTGATGCCATGCGCGGGATGTTATCGCACTGGATAACTAAGGGAAAAGTGCAATATATTCAAGGTAATCCATGCAGTAAAGGCTGTTGCAAAGTTGAAGACCCAACTTTGTTAGAATTTTACGAGTGGGTAGAATAAGATCAAAGTTATAGTAACCGCATTTTAAATTGATTAAAGTGGAGTGCAATCGCTTTAGCTATTGCTTTTTTAACTGTTTGATTGAACAGTATTTCACCTGTTACGATACAGGCAATAGCTGAAGCTATTGCACTCCAATTAAAGTGCGTTTGCTATAAATTAGGGTTTAGACAAACATAACCCCTAAATAAAACAAAACCCGCCAAAGAGCGGGTTTTTGTTTGCCTATTTTTAGAAGCTAAAAATTAAACTTCTAATAATAAACGGGCTGGGTCTTCTACTGATTTCTTAATGGAAACTAAGAATTGAACAGCATCACGACCATCAATAATGCGGTGGTCATAAGTTAAAGCAACGTACATGACTGGACGTACAACAACTTGACCTTTTTCTACCCATGGACGCTCAACAATGTTGTGCATCCCTAAAATCGCACTTTGAGGTGGATTTAAAATAGGTGTGGACATCATTGAACCGAAAATGCCGCCATTAGTGATACTGAATGTACCGCCAGTTAAATCATCCATCGTTAATTTAGCATCGCGTGCTTTTTTGCCGTAGTCAGCAATGGATTTTTCTACGTCAGCAAAGGACATTTTGTCCACGTCGCGTAAAATTGGCACAACTAAACCGCGTGGAGAGCTAACAGCAATCCCGATGTCATAGTAGCCGTGATAAATAATGTCGTCGCCTTCTGTAGAAGCATTGACGATTGGGAATTGTTGTAATGCCGCAACCGCTGCTTTAGTGAAGAAGGACATGAAACCTAATTTAGTACCATGTTTCTTTTCAAACTCATCTTTGTATTGAGCGCGCAAGTCCATTGCGGGCTTCATGTTGATTTCGTTGAAAGTAGTTAATAAAGCATGGTGTTGTTGGGCTTCTAATAAACGTTCAGCAGCACGTTTGCGTAAACGAGTCATAGGAACGCGTTCTTCTGGACGAATACCTACAGGAGCTGGTGTTGCAGCAGCAGCTGGGGCAGCAGTTGCACCACTAGCGGCTTTGAGCATGTCAGTTTTAGTAACGCGGTCGCCTTCGTGTGGAACAGAAGCTGGGTTAATCCCTGTTTCTGCTGCCATTTTGCGTACAGCAGGGCTGGTTTTAACATCAGCAGGCGCGGCGGCAGCTGCAACAGGTGCAGCGGCTGGTGCAGTTGCTGCGGGTGTTGGAGCAGCAACGCTTGCAGCGGCAGAAAGGTCAACTTCACCAATTAATTCTTCAGTGATAATGCTTGCGCCTTTGTCGCGTAAAATTTTTAATACGCCATTTTTGGGAGCAACAACTTCTAAAACAACTTTATCAGTTTCAATATCAACCAGTTTTTCGCCTTCTGTAATCATTTGACCGCTTTGTTTGTACCATTCAATAATGGTGGCATCCGCAACAGACTCAGGAAAGACAGGGGCTTTAATTTCAATAATGGACACAATAAGCTTCCTTCTTGGTGGAGAGTTTCTTCGATAAAAAACTTAAGGTTTATAGTTTAATAGACTTTCAACTTTGCATTGAGCAATGAGTTTTTATGTGCAAAAGTTGCGAGTTCCAAACGGCTATTTTTTCTTAAAAATATAGGCATTGCCTATATTTTTAAGAGACTTGCTTCAATTACGCACTTTTCTTAGCTTTTTTGGAGCGAACATCCAATTCTAAAGCATGAGTTAAGAATTCTTGTAATTGTTGACGGTGAACTTGTAAGTAACCCACCGCAGGAGAAGCACAAGCAGGACGACCCGCATATTCGATGTGTTGGTCTTTATGACCTAATTCAACATCCATGTGAGCACGGATATACCACCATGCGCCTTGGTTGCGTGGCTCTTCTTGTACCCATAAACGGTGTTTAACATGGGTATAACGTGCTAATACTTCAGCAATTGCTTGTTTTGGATAAGGATAGAGTTGCTCTAAACGTACAATCGCTACGTCATCAATACCGTGTTCTTCGCGGGCTTCTAATAAGTCATAGTAAACTTTACCCGTACAGAATAATAAACGGTTTACTTTTTCAGGATTGATGCTGCTATCGACTTCATCAATCACGGGTTTGAATCCGCCTTTAGTGAAGTCGTCGATAGTAGAAATCACACGTTTGTGCCGTAACATGCTCTTTGGACTCATCACAATTAAAGGTTTGCGATAAGGACGGACGATTTGCCGACGTAACATGTGGAACAATTGCGCTGGCGTGGTTGGGCAACAGACTTGAATGTTGTCTTCTGCGCATAATTGTAAGTAGCGTTCTAAACGGGCGGAGGAGTGCTCAGGGCCTTGACCGTCGTAACCATGCGGTAACAACATGACTAAACCGCATAAACGTTGCCATTTGGTTTCAGAAGAACTTAAGAATTGGTCGATAACCACTTGCGCGCCGTTAGCGAAGTCACCGAATTGACCTTCCCAAATCACTAATTCGTCAGGAGCAGAAGAGTTGTAACCATATTCAAAGGCTAAAACCGCTTCTTCAGACAATGTAGAGTTGATAACTAAGAAATTTGCTTGTTTATCAGATAAGTGACGTAAAGGCACATAAGTTTCACCTGTACCTTGATGGTGCAATACAGCGTGACGGTGTGCGAATGTACCGCGACCGCAATCTTGACCAGATAAACGAACAGGATGTCCTTCTTCTAATAAACTTGCAAACGCTAATTGTTCAGCACCGCCCCAGTCAAAAGGAGCTTCACCGCGTCCCATTTGACGACGTGCTTCTACAATTTTATCCACTGTACGGTGTAATTTGAAACCTTCTGGCACAGAGTTTACGCGCAACATGATGTCGCGTAATTTATCAGCAGCAAGTGTGGTGTCTGCGGCTTGTGTCCAGTGAATATCAATGTAAGGTCGCCAATCAACAGCGTGTTTGAAGTCCATGCTGATAGGACGGGAAACCACGTCTTTAGTTTTTAACGCAGCACGATATTGTTGTAACATCGTTTCGCTTGCATCTGCGCTCGCCAAGCCTTCTTTAGCCAATTTTTGCGCATATAAAGCTTGCGTTTTGACTTGTTTATTGATTTTTTGGTACATAATTGGCTGAGTAGCGGCGGGCTCGTCAGCTTCGTTATGTCCATGACGACGATAACAGACTAAGTCGATGACTGCATCGCGATGGAATTGCATTCTGAAATCTAACGCGATTTGGGTTACGAATAAAACAGCTTCTGGGTCATCGCCGTTGACGTGGAAAATTGGAGCTTGCGCCATTTTTGCCACTTCGGTGCAATATAAAGCAGAGCGGGAATCTAAGGGGTCGCTGGTGGTGAAACCAATTTGGTTATTGACAACGATGTGCATTGTGCCACCGATACCATAACCGCGTGTTTCTGCCATATTGAACGTTTCCATGTTCACGCCTTGACCTGCGAAAGCAGCATCACCGTGAATCAGGATAGGCATAACTTTATCTTTGTTGTTGTCACGGCGTTCTTGACGAGCGCGGACAGAACCGATAACGACAGGGTTGATGATTTCTAAGTGGGAAGGGTTGAAAGCTAAGGCTAAGTGCACTTTGTGACCTGAGCCTACATCAACATCAGAAGAGTAACCTTGGTGATATTTTACGTCGCCTGCGCCTTTGGGTAATTTTTTACCTTCAAACTCAGAGAATAAATCTTGTGGACGTTTACCTAATACGTTGACTAATACGTTTAAGCGACCACGGTGCGCCATCCCGACCACAATTTCATCAACGCCATGTTTTGCGCCAGCGCGTTGAATCATTTCATCTAACATGGGGATTAAGCTTTCACCACCTTCTAAAGAGAAGCGTTTTTGCCCAACATATTGAGTATGTAAATAATCTTCTAAACCTTGTGCTGCGGTTAAGCGTTCTAAAATTTGAGATTTAGTGGCAGCATCTAATTTAATTTCGCCTTTCGCACCTTCTAAACGCTCTTGAATCCAGCGTTTATGCACGGTATCAGTCATGTGCATATATTCTGCACCGATTGTGCCGCAATACACTTTTTTCAATAAAGCGATAATGTCGCGTAATTTTGCTTTGGCTAAGCCATATAATGAACCTGTATCAAACTCAATGTTCATATCAGCTTCGGTTAAACCGTGACTTGCGGGGTCTAAATCTTCAACGGGAGGACGTTCTTGCATTTTTAACGGGTCTAAATCAGCCCGTTGATGTCCACGATAGCGATAAGCATTAATTAAACGTAATACAGCAGCTTGTTTACTGGCAAACTGAGCTAATACTTCACTACTGCAAGTGCCGCCGCCGTAGCTAGGTTTATAATTTGTATAACGTTCTTGAATGGGGCGGTGTAAAACTTCAGGACGGCTAATAGGTTGTTCTTGTTGTAATTTAGCAAAATGTTGTTGCCACTCTGCACTGACTGAAGCAGGGTCTTGTAAGAAGCTTTCATAGAGTTCATCTACGAAATCCGCATTATAAAGATAAGTCTGTTTATCCATCGTCTTTCCTGTAGCGTGATTATTAATAATGATTTTGTAATGTTAGACTTACGACAATTCCGCAGACAGCGTATAATATCAATCGCAGTGTTTGGGCTAATAATAATAAATTATTTACTAACACAAATCTAACTTATTCAAAGCAGATTGTATTACACTATGTTGCGTATTTTTAGCTTTGTAAGCTGGTGTGCCTATCCTTCTCCTCAATGGTGTTTAATCGCCATTTAGTTAAATGGCTATTGATAAGGAAGGGCTTTGCAAAAAAAACATTTTAACGGATTACAGCTCAATTAGCGCATTCATCATTTTAAGAAACAGATTAAATCTAGGCAATCTTTGTCTTAAAGTAAAGCGTTAAACAGGATAATAATTTTAACTAATTGTTTTACGTTATAATCTTAACTGTTCTAATTAAAATAAAATATGCAGTAAAATACTCACAAAAATATAGGAACGCACTATGTATTTCTTACTCAGTTATGCGTATGTGGAAAATATGGCAGAATTACGCAAACCTCATCGCGAAGCACATTTAGCATTAGCCCAACGCTATGCCCAGCAGGGCGAATTAATTTTAGGCGGTGCATTAGTTGACCCTATTGATACGGGAGTGTTAGTGTTTAAGGTCACAGATAAGACACAAGTAGAAAATTTTGTGCAACAAGACCCCTATGTCGCCCATGGTTTAGTTAGCCAATGGACAATTCGTGAATGGGCAGTAGTGGTTGGTAGTGCGTTGTAAATACAAAGAATTTTTTAAAATAAAATACAGTGTTTTCAAATTTAGAATAATTTAATTAAAATGAAATCACCTAAAGAGAGGATGTAAGTCTTAGTTAACACTAAGGCATAGAAAATTCCTTTCACTTTGCTGTCTTTAGGCTGTATTAAATTGACTGCTAGTTTTCAGCCTATTCAGCCATCCTAAAATAACAAGGGAGGATATTCAATCAACATAGACTACGCTATGTTTGAATCTTCCAATGATGTCAATCTGTCATTAAACTGTTAGTTTGGGTAAAAATAGCAGTGCATTATGTTCCAGTAGGGAAACATAAAATCAATAAAGATGGTTTTATCAACAATCCATTAACAATTAAAGATGTAAAGGAACTATAACTATGAAACAACCTGTTCGTGTCGTGGTCACTGGTGCTGCGGGGCAAATTTCCTATTCTTTATTATTCCGTATCGCTTCTGGCGAAATGTTAGGTAAAGACCAACCCGTAATTCTCCAATTATTGGAAATGCCAGTCGCCCTCGAAGCCCTCAAAGGGGTTGTGATGGAGATTGAAGATTGCGCTTATCCTTTATTACAAGACATCATTGCTACTGACGACTTAAAAACCGCTTTCACTGATGTAGAATATGCTTTATTAGTGGGCGCAACTCCACGCGGTCCTGGTATGGAGCGTAAAGACTTATTAATGATTAATGGCGACATTTTCACTAAACAAGGTCGTGCATTAAATGACTATGCAAAACGCAATGTTAGAACATTAGTTGTTGGTAACCCAGCTAACACCAATGCTTACATTGCAATGAAATCTGCACCTGATTTAGACCCTAAAAACTTCACAGCAATGACTCGTCTTGACCACAACCGCGCATTAAGCCAATTAGCGGCTAAAACAGGTTGCAAAGTCACTGACATCAAGAAAATGATTGTTTGGGGTAACCACTCTGCAACCCAATATCCAGACTTAAGCCACACTACAGTAAAAGGCGAAGCTGCCAAATCTTTAGTATCTCAAGAATGGATTGAAAAAGACTTTATTCCTACTGTACAACAACGTGGTGCAGCAATTATTAAAGCACGCGGCAAATCCAGTGCTGCTTCTGCGGGTTATGCTGCATTAGAACACATGCGCGATTGGGCATTAGGCACTTCTGAATGGGTCAGCATGGGCGTACCTAGCGATGGCAGCTATGGCATTCCTGAAGGTTTAATGTACTCCTTCCCAATGACTATTGAAAACGGCGAATACAAAGTCGTTCAAGGGTTAGAAATTGACGAATTCAGCCGTGCTCGTATGTTAGCGACGCAAAAAGAGTTGGAAGAAGAGCGGGATGCAGTGCAAGATTTATTCAAATAAATCTTAGTGATGATGCTGCACTAAATAAGTGCAACATAAAAAAAGCGCGTGCACTTTGCACGCGCCAAACCACCAAAGGAGGATGAAGGAGTCTGTTAATTATTACTTAGTAGCAGCGCAACAAAAAAGCAAGATGCAATGCAACAAAAAATTTTCAATTTTTTTATTTTTATCTTTTTTAGCTTAACTTATCTGCCATTTGTTTCCGCAGCTAACACTTGTTGCCTGCAACATGGGGGACTCTGTGGCGATGCCTGTTGCGATACAACAGCTTTGAAAAATGCAGATTGTGGCACAGTGGTTATTGTAGAATTGCCAGAAAAAACGGCTCAAACAGCTAGTAAAGATTCAAAATCCATAGACGAACATAACAGCTCAAATAGTCCGCAACAACCCCCCTTATACATCTGGCAAATGCCCAGCTCGCAAACGGCTCATGCGCCGCGTTACTTTTCCGAACGCCCGCCCGCGTGGTATCGTAATAACAACTATCCTGATAATTATCCTAGAGTTTTAGTTTTTGATGGCTATCAACGGCTATTAGATGATACAGAACATCAAGCAGATGTTGAAACTATGCAACATTTACGCAACCGCGCTTTACTTTTAGAACAACAACGCCAAAAAGAAGAACAACGTATCATAAAAGTTATAGAAACGCCTACACCGCCATTGGCTGAAACCACGCCACCGCCCGCACAGGCAAATGGAGCGCAAGAAAAAGCATCGCCTACAACATCAGATTCTACAAACGATAGAATTAAAAAGTAATTAAATCGTATTGTGAAATAAAATAAATAATTTCATTTAATTTCTCCCTCTTTTTATCTTAAAACTTTTTACCATATCAACTCATATTTCTTTAAAAATAAAAAAAGTTTAAACTAAAAAAATATTTCTTAAATTTATTGGCTAAATTTTTGCTTAAAACACCGCTATCTATTACACTAAAATCTGAAAAAAACAATGATGTCTTATTTTTAAAAACAGATTAAAAATATATTTTTTATATATTAAACCATAGCTTATGTGAAATTTTGGTAGATGCTAAAAATTTAAAACTAATCAGTATATAATAACCACAATAAACCATTCTGCTAAAAAGGTTACCTATGCTCTCTTGCTATCTAATCCGTGCAGTATTATGAGTACCTATTTTAACGAAAAAAATAGCGACTAAAAAAGAAAAGGCTTCTGGAGCAACACATGTTTAATGAACAGACTTCTAACAAACCGCTCATTTTAATCGTGGATGACGATGTATTTATGCGCGGCATGTTATACAACATGCTAGAAGAACAAGGGTTTCAAGTGCTACAAGCGGAAGATGGACGTAAAGCACTAACAGTATTCCAAGAAAAGCACCCTGAAATTGTGCTCATGGATGCCGCAATGCCTAATATGGATGGTTTTACTGCTTGTGCTGAATTAAAAAAATTAGAAGCTGGCGCAGAAACTCCCGTTATTATGATTACCTCTTTAGATGATACTGAATCTGTAGATAAAGCTTTTGCGGCAGGCGCGATTGAATATATCACTAAACCCGTACACTGGAGCGTATTACGCCATCGCGTACAAGTGATTTTAGAATCACGCCGCGCCGCCGCACAAATTAAACGTAGTGAAAGCCGCTTTCGGGGCTTATTTGAACAAGCTGCAATGGGAATTGGTTTACTCGACTTAAATGGTGCGTGTCTATTTGCTAATCCCGCATTAGAGCAATTACTCGATACCACCACAACGCAATTACAAGGCAAATTATTAAATCGTTATTTTCACCCTTCAGATACAGTGATTGAGCGCGAATTTCATCAGCAATTAGTCAATCGTCAAATCAATTTTTATCAAATGGAAAAATACTTTTTTCGCAAAGAAAACAGTATTTCATGGGGACGTTTAACCACTTCTTTAGTGCGCAATGAAAAAGAAGAACCCCAATTTTTTGTACACATGATTGAAGATATTACAGAGCGCAAAAAATCCCAAATCAGACAACGCATTGCCGCCCGCGTATTTGAATCCACTGCTGATGGCATTTTAATTACCAATGCGGAAGGAAAAATTATTGACGTTAATCAAGCCTTTTTATTAATGACAGGCTATGGTTACGAAGAAGTTTTAGACCAAAATCCACGTTTCTTAAAATCTGACAAGCACGAACTACCCTTTTTTGAAAATATGTGGGCACAAGCAAGTGACACTGGACGCTGGCGCGGACAAGTTTGGAATAAACACCGCAATGGAGAAGTTTTCAGTTGCTGGATGTCTTTAAGTGCCGTGCGGGGCGAACATAATGAAATTACCCATTTTGTTGCGGTCTATTCAGATATTAGCCATAGTGATGATGAACAAAAAGTTCGGATATTATCACATTATGACCCCCTCACCGATTTACCTAATCGTTTATTATTTCATGAATATTTAACCCGAGCCTGTCGACAAGAAGAAAAAATTGCCTTGCTGTATATAGACCTAGACAATTTTAAGCGCGTTAATGAAACATTAGGTTATGATACAGGAGATGAGTGCTTACGATTAATTGCGGGACGTTTACGTCAATGCTTACGAGAAGGCGATTATATTGCGCGCTTAGAAAATGACGAATTCGCAGTTTTAATGACACCTATCACACAAAATTACGATGTTCGTTTAATGGCAGATAAAATTTTTGCACGTTTAAGTGAACCATTTTTATTAGAAGGACGCGCAATTAAAATAGACGCTAATATCGGTATTTGCTTCTATCCCTCTCCTACCTTAGCGCGTGATGAACCTAATAGCATTGAAAGCCTTATTCAACATGCTGATGTTGCTATGTTTTTAGCAAAAGAAATAGGTAAGAACACCTATTATATTCAATCAGAAAAAGATGTTTCTATAATTTAAAACTTACTTTCCCAAGACAGTCCTTGGGAAAAGTTGTTTTTCACCTTTTTTCCATCTTATCTTTAAACTTCCTTTATTTTTTTCTTAGAGATTTTTTTATGTTGAAAACTATCTGGGTTTTTAGCAATGCAATGTTATTGAGTTTTTCTGTGCAAGCCGCTAGTTTTAATTGCCAAAAAGCACAAGAACCGCTTGAGCATACCATTTGTGATAATAAAACACTAAGTCAACTAGATAGCCAATTAGGAACAGTTTATAAAAACTTACTTGAAAAGCAACCTAAAAAACAAGCCGTGTTTTTAAAAAAAGCACAGCGTTATTGGGCATTTAGTCGCGGAGATAAATGTGATGCTTCAAATGCAGAGTGCTTAATTGACTTGTATAAGCAACGTCTTGAAACTTTAGATTTCTTTGCCAGTGATGCTTATAAAAGCACTGAAACTGCTAAAGTCAGCGGGATTTATATTACTGAACCCATGGAATTATTAGTCGAAGCTTTATCAGAAACACAATTAACCGCATACATTTCTGGAGCAGAACCGACAACAGCCCGTTGGATATGTAATTTTGACGGACAAGGCGCATTGCAAAAGAATACTATCCGTATTGATGCTGATGAACATGTAGTAAATATTAGTTTTCGTGGTAATCAAGC
>CAZKST010000033.1:0-13320 GCA_964555395.1 uncultured Thiotrichaceae bacterium
GTTCAGACAAGAATGTAAGTCATTATTTTCATTTTTTATAGTGCGTTTGCTATATGGTCATCGCACCTTAAATTGCGTAAATTGGAGTGCAATAGCTTTAGCTATTGCTTTTTTAACCATTTGATTGAACAGTATTTTAGCTGTTACGACACTGGCAATAGCTGAAGCTATTGCACTCCAGTTAAAGTGCGTTCACTATAGTACGTTTGCTATATTACACAGGCGAAAGGAAAGTAAATGTATGATGGAGGGAGTGTTGCAATCGCTTTAGCGATTGCAAATCAGCAAATTCTTGCTAAATGAGTGTTAAAAGCCGCAACTTTTGGTTTTAACTAAAAGCCTTGCTAAACTAAAAATGCGTATTAATTAAATTCATGAACTCATTTCTTAAAGCGGGGTTAGTTTTGAATGTGCCCCCTATTTTGCTAGTAATCGTGTAAGAACTCGTATCTTCCACACCGCGTTGTGCAACACAATAATGTTTACCGCGTACAAAAATAGCAATACTACTTGTATTTAAAATATATTCTAGTGCATAAAATAATTGTTCAGCATAACGCTCTTGAATCTGTGGACGTTGCGCGAAAAATTTAGCTAAACGGTTTAACTTGCTTAACCCTAATACCCGATCTTTGGGGATGTAAGCAATAGAAACCCGTTGATCAATCGTTACAAAATGATGTTCACAACTAGAAATTGCCGCGATGTCTTTTTCCAACACCATCTCGTCATAGTGCATCTTGTTTTGCACGGTTGTGCATTTGGGAAAGTGTTTGTAATCTAAGCCACGAAAAATTTCTTCAACGTACATTTTAGAAATACGACTGGGCGTTTCAATGAGAGAATCGTCGGCTAAATCCATCCCCAAGGTTTCCATAATTGCAGTGATATGGGCTTTAATCTCGGCAATTTTAACTTCATCTGGCACATTCAATTTTTCTTCGATAACGGGTGTCTCAACTCCCTTACTTACCAGATATTCATGTACTTGTTTACCTAATTCAATATCGACTTTAGCCATTATTTAATCCTCATTTATCTTTAAGATATTGTTTTCAATGCTTAACTTAATGGCACTGGTCTCTAGTTCATCGCCGCGCATCTTTAATTCATTACTGATGTCAAAAAATGCAAAATCAACGCATTTTTTTGGCTTATTTAGTTGGGATGATATTGAGCTTACTCTAAGCTAAGATTGACACTAATGTTATGCCATAAAATTGCAGTTATAGAGTTCTGGTTGCGGTATTTTTGGGTAAGTTGTTAAAAAATCGCTTGGCTAAATATGAAATAAACGGCAACTTTGTTCCCAAGAACGGGTAACACAATCTTCAATGGCAACTCCAGTTAAGTAATTACCAATAATAGCAAGCCGTGATTGATTTAACAAATTATCCAATTTTGTAATTAATCCTTCATGCCCCACCTTTAAAGCTGGGAGTTGATTAAATTGATGAATTGTTGAACTAAAATCTGCTGGGCGTATACCTAATGCTTGAGCTGCAACTTGTTGTTTAAGTTCTAAGGACAATTGCGCTGGTTTAAAGTGAAAAGTAAAACCGCGATATTGACGGGCGGTTGCAGTATTCAATAACACGGGGTCACGCGAAACAGCAGAATAAAAAGGCGCGTTTATGCCAATAATTCCACCTAAAGGTGGTAAATGTGCTAATTTCTGCTGTTCAACTACCACGCCTAAACTCTCAATAGGCGCAACTTCGATTAAACGCAACAGTTGGGCAATGGTTGGAAACGATTCATCCAATAATGTTGCCGCACTATTTACGGGCGTTGCTATAGCTAAGTGACGAGCAACATATTCATTTCCATCGTTAGTTTTGACATAAAAAAGTTCATTTTGATACAACACCCGACAAAGGGTTTGTTGCGTTTGTATCGCTAATCCTGTTTGTTGTTTTAAATAACGAGCAAGTTCTTCAATAATGGTTTGAATACCCATTGCAAAACTAAAACTTTTTACCACATCGCGCCGCCGCTGCCGTTTTCTAAATAAAGCATCAGCGGGAAAATTATCAGCCGACTGACAAATCACCGCATTAAACGCATGAGAAAAAACCGCATCATAATTACGTTGCCCAATCACTTTTTGATAATAATCTTTTACGCTTTTATCTGTTTTGCTTTCAAAAAGTAAATGCGGTAAAGAAAATGCTAATTCAAAAAAACGTAATTGTGAAGGAATAGAAACTAACTGTTGGCTTTTAAATAATTTAAAGCTAGCATTTTGCCGTTTAATTAACTGAGGTAATAAGCCCAGTTTTTCTATAATGTTAAGCAAATACTGATAAGAATTAAAACAAGAATGCGCTCCGAGCTCTAAGAAAAAATTATCTAATTGCTCAAATTGATAAGAATAAATTGAACCGCCAATACGCTGACTTTGTTCTAAAATTAACGGTTTTAAACCGCGCTGTTGTGCAAAAAACGCAAAACTCAATCCACTAATACCACTGCCAACAACAATTAAATCATGGATATGCATAAATATTCACTTGATAAAGTTTAACATTAGTTTCGAGATGAGTAGGATAACGGCTATTTTTTGAATGCTAAGCTACGAAAATATAAAACACTATAGCATAAATAAACTTTGTAAAACTTAAGCGTTACAGGTTTAAATAAAAGTAAAGTTAGCCTTACATAAAAAAGCTAATGCTATTAGTTAGATTAAATATAATAATCTGAATAACTAACGTATTTTTATGATAAAAATAACTAAAAATATTAAAATAAATATGGTAATTATTGCCTAGTTTGCGTAACATGATAGAGAACGCTATAAAAATGAGTGTGTGAGAAATTAGAAAAATCAAACGTTTTGGAGAAGTATCAATGGCTAGACCTCAAAAACATGTTTTCGTTTGTGCTCAAGGTCGTCCTGCGGGACATCCACGCGGCTCATGTGTCGATAAAGGATGCAAACCTGTGGGAGATGAATTTTTCCGTCAATGGCAAGCACGCAATTTATTTTCAACCGTTTCTGTGGCACAAACCAGTTGTTTAGGGCCTTGCCAAGCGGGTCCCAGCGTCGTGGTCTATCCTGAAGGCGTAATGTACGTCAATGTACAAGTTGAAGATGTCAATGAAATTTTTGAAAAACATTTAATTGGCGGCGAAGTGGTCGAACGCTTACGCGCCCCTGCTGATGTTTGGTAAGCGATAAAAACGTTATCTCTAAAAAAATAGACCTGCTAGGTTTTAAAAACCTAGCAGGTCTTTTAGTTTGTGCTATTTCTTAAATCAATTTATAGCAAATACACTTTAAAATTGTCTGAACCACAATTCACTTAATTTTCATGATTAACTCAATTAAAAACCTTGAAATTTAAGGAGATTATGTTAATAATGTGAG
Organism: uncultured Thiotrichaceae bacterium; assembly: GCA_964555395.1. GTDB lineage: Bacteria > Pseudomonadota > Gammaproteobacteria > Beggiatoales > Beggiatoaceae > CAZKST01. The sequence goes on from CAZKST010000033.1 coordinate 3,374, forward strand.
TTAGGGTTCAGATTGTTAGTTTCTTTAAAAAAAAGGAGTCAAAAAATGGGACAATCTATTTGCTTATCACTCATTACAAGTCTATGTGTTGCTAAACCTAAAAAACCGTTAGATTTAGAAAAACTAACCAGTGCTTTTAAGGAAAAATTACCGCTAGATTTAGCCTTATTTGATTTCTCAGAAACAAAAGAGGGATATTTCTGGGATATTAAAGCTACCGAACTAGAGGAAGGTTTATTACCTTTACTAGAAAGTTTTTATCCTCAATATTATACACACCCTGATTATATTGAAGGTTATCAACGCACTTTAAATAGATTGCTTGAAGAAAAAAGTGCAAATTATTATCTTGATGTTGCAAAATGCAAATATCAAGAATGTTTTCAATATGATGATAGCGTGTATAATTATCTCCCCTATCGACATGATTATAATTCAGGTTTAGAGTTTCGATTTGATGCGATTATCTTAGCGTTAGCGGGTAAAGTTTATTTGGAAACAGGAGGAGGTTTATTACAGTTCCTCAATGAGAGCGTGCAATTACGCTTTAAAGAATTTCCTCTCGCAAAATGTTTAAGTTTATATATCTCAGGTTAAAACTATATTGCTTACATTACCATTAATACAATTGTTTTAGTAATTACTTTTTGAGAAGCAAAATTTTGATTTTAAAGTTTTTTATTTTTAGCCTGTATTGGTAATTGCTAAAGCGATTGTATTCTCTTTTTCATTATTTCTATTATTATTTCTAAATGAAATAATTCTTTCTTATCGTTTCTGATATTTTTAGTATAGATAATTTAAGTTATCTATCATCCATTTATTTAATCACGCTTGACTAAAATTCCACTTGACTTTGTTTTGCTTCTCGTTAATATTTGACGGATAGTCAAAAAATGATTTTTAGTCATTTTATGACTCACGGTAACATTTCTCTAAAGGTCAACAGTTTGAGGCGTGATTATGAACTTCCCCAACCTCTCTGCGTGGGCAATTCATCATCAATCATTAGTGCGCTATTTGATTGTGGTATTGATGGCAAGCGGCATTTTTTCTTATTTTAAATTAGGACAAATGGAAGACCCTGAATTTACAATGAAAGTTATGTTTGTACAAACTTTTTGGTTTGGTGCAAATGCCCAAGAAATGGAGGAGCAAGTCACAGAGCGAATCGAGAAGAAACTGCAAGAATTACCTTTTTTAGATAATCTTCGTAGTTATTCACGTCCCAATGAAAGCGTTGTTTTTATTGAATTAAAAGGCTCAACGCCGCCTAAAGAAGTTCCCAATTTATGGTATCAGGTACGCAAAAAAATTGATGATATTCGTTATACTTTACCAAATGGTGTGAGCGGGCCGTATGCAAATGATGAATTTGGTGATACTTACGGTTCAATTTTGGCGTTTACTGCCGATGGTTTTAATTACGCAGAATTACGCGAATATGTTAAAGAAGCCCGCAAAAATTTATTGCGCGTTAAAGATGTTAGTAAAGTAGAAATGATAGGTTTACAAGATGAGCGAATTTATATTGAGCTGTCTAATAATAAACTAGCTACTTTACAAATGAATCCGAGCAAAATTGTTGAGTCGCTACAACAACAAAATGCGGTTGTACCCGCGGGAGCGGTAAATACGCAAACCGACAAAGTTTTTTTACGGGTTACTGGCGATTTTGATTCGGTCGAAACCGTGCGCAATATTGGCATTGAAATCAATGGGAATCGCTTTCGCTTGGGCGATATTGCGAATGTTTTCAAGAGTTATGTTGACCCACCTACTTATAAAGTCCGTTTTCAAGGACAGGAAGCTATCGCACTCGCTATTTCTATGCGCAAAGGCGGTAACGTTATTGAATTGGGTAAATATTTAGATATTGCAGTCAGTGATATTAAAAAGAATTTACCTGTTGGTATTGATATTCATGAAATTTCTAACCAACCCGCGGTTGTAGGTGCATCAGTTAAAGAGTTTTTAAAAGTTTTATTAGAAGCTGTCGTTATCGTTTTAATTGTCAGTTTTATTAGCTTAGGATTACGCACGGGATTAGTTGTAGCTTTATCGATTCCTTTGGTTTTAGCGATGACTTTCTCGCTAATGATGTTTTTTGGCATTGATTTACAAAGGATTTCTCTCGGTGCGTTGATTATCGCTTTAGGGTTATTAGTCGACGATGCAATGATTGCGGTAGAAATGATGGCGTTAAAAATGGAACAAGGTTGGAAACGATTTGATGCGGCAACTTACGCATTTAATACGACGGCATTTCCTATGTTGACGGGCACATTAATTACCGCAGCGGGTTTTCTGCCGATTGCAACCGCAAAATCGAATGCGGGGGAATATACGTTTTCTATTTTTGCCGTTGTTACAATGGCGTTGTTAATGTCGTGGATTGTGGCGGTCATTTTTACGCCTTATTTGGGCTATAAATTGTTGCCGACTTATCATATTCATGAAGAAAATCATGTGGATGTTTATCAGCGTCCTTTTTATAAACTGTTTCGTGCAATGGTGACTTGGTGTGTGCGGCATCGCTGGATAGTGATTTTTTTAACGATTTTAACTTTTGCAACTGCTATTTATTGTTTCCAATTTGTGCAACAGCAATTTTTCCCTGCTTCAAATCGTCCAGAGTTGTTTGTAGATATGACTTTGCCAGAGGGTTCTTCATTTGAAGCGACGCAAGCGGAAGTTTTAAAACTAGAAGAGCTTCTTAAAAAAGATGAAAATGTGGCGAATTTTGTCAGTTATGTCGGCGGCGGCTCGCCTCGTTTCTACTTATCACTGAATGTTAAATTGCAAAATACCAACTTTGCCCAAGTTGTAATTATGACTAAAGGCATTGAAGCGCGAGAAGCGGTATTATTGAAATTAAAACAATTATTTGCTGAAGATTTTCCTAATGTGCGTGGACGGGTGAGCCGTTTAGAAAATGGTCCCCCCGTTGGTTTTCCTATTCAATACCGCGTGTTAGGCGATGATATTGAAAAAGTGCGGGATATTGCGCTGCAATTAGCGACTTTAATGCGTCAAAATCCGCATACTTACGACGTACATTTAGATTGGGCGGAAAAAGCCAAAAAAGTAAAAGTAGAAATTGACCAAGATAAAGCGCGTAGTTTAGGGATTAGCTCAGAAGCCTTGTCTTTTGCTTTGAATAATTATTTAAATGGTAACACTGTGACGCAATTCAGGGAAAATGATGAATTAATTCCTGTGGTTATTCGTGCGATTAAAGAAGAACGAGGCAGTTTAAGCCGTTTAGATAATTTAAATATTCATCTGAGTGATGGGCGTTTTGTGCCACTCAGTCAAATTGCCCGCACCAGTTTAGAGTTTGAAGAGGGAATTATTTGGCGACGTGACCGTTTGCGTAACGTCACTGTGCAAGCTGATATTATGGATGGCGCGCAAGCTCCTACTTTATCTATGCAACTTGAGCCTGTGGTTAATGAATTGCGTAAAACATTACCACCGAATTATCGTATTGATACGGGGGGAGCGATTGAAAAAAGTGCGGAATCGCAACAATCTATCGCCGTAGGAATGCCGATGATGTTAGTTATCGCTATCACTTTATTAATGATTCAATTGCAAAGTATGCAGCGTACAACGTTGGTTTTATTAACTGCACCTTTGGGATTGATAGGGATGGTATTGTTTTTAATTTTGTTAGATAGACCTTTTGGTTTCGTGGCAATGTTGGGGGTTATTTCTTTAGCGGGAATGATTATGCGTAACTCAGTGATTCTTGTTGACCAAATTGAACAAGACCGTGCTCAAGGGGTTGATACATGGACAGCGATTATTGAATCGACTGTGCGCCGCTTCCGACCGATTATGCTGACAGCCTTAGCGGCAATTTTGGCAATGATTCCATTATCGCATAGTATTTTCTGGGGACCGATGGCGGTTGCAATTATGGGCGGCTTATTAGTTGCAACTCTTTTTACGCTGTTTTTCTTGCCTGCGTTGTATGCAGCATGGTTTAGAGTAAAACCCGTGAGTTAAAGGATGTTCGTAGGGTGGAATAGCGTAGCGTATTCCACCATGCTTACGCAGGGGCGAATGATTATCCGCTTACCGATAAATTGCATAAGTTGGAGTGCAATCGCTTTAGCTATTGCTCTTTAACCATTTGATTGAACGGTATTTCATCTATTACGATACTGGCAATAGCTGAAGCTATTGCACTCCTTTTAAAATGCGTTTGCTATAATTTGTTTTTGCTCAGCTTTTGCGGAACGTCGTGGTGGAATACGCTTCGCTATTCCACCCTACAATTCTCATGTTCGCTTAATTGCGTAATTTTTAATTAAAAACCTTCCGCCCGAATTTTCCGCAAACGTTCTTCTGCCAATCGTGCTGTAGAAGTATTAGGGAAACTGTTAATAACTTGCCCTAAAATTTCGCGTGCAGACACATAATCCCGCATTTCGTGATAAATATAGCCAATTTTTAACAAAGCTAATGCCCGCTTATTGCTGCTTGGATAACGCTGCAATACTGCGTTAAAAGCTGTCAAAGCGTTTTCATATTGATGTAAAGCATATAAAGCTTCACCAATCCAATATTGTGCGCTATCTGCTTGTGTGCCTTGGGGGAATTGGCTGAGCTGTTGATTAAAAGCTTGAATCGCAGTGTCATATTGACCTGCCTGCAATTGTCTAAAAGCATTTTGAAATAAAACATCTTCCGCACTCGTTGCTGCATTAGACGGCGTTGCTGCTGGGAAAGCAGGGGGCGGAGTCGTTGCGGGCATTGCTGGCGCGGCGGGGACTGTGACAGGCGGTGTAACGGGTTTAGCCGTAGATACAGGTGGCGTAACGGAGGTTACAGGCGCAATAGCGGGTTTAGCGGTAGTCGGTGCAGTTGCAGCAGGGGAGGGCGTAGGCGTGCCTTCACTAAAATCGACGGGCGTAGCGGGTGCTGTGCCAGAAAAATCAGTTGCAGGCGTTGAAGCTGTACCTGTAGGCGCGCTTTGTAGTTTTCGAATACGCTGGTCAATGTCTAAATAAAAATCTTGTTGTTGTTTTTTTAATTGAGCAACTTCATGTTTTAAAACCTCATTTTCGCCGCGTGTATTTTGCAACTCACGCATGAGATTTTTATAGTTATTATCTTGTTCTAATAACATTTGACGTAATTGCGCCATTTGTTGCTCAGAACGTTGTTTAGCGGCAATTTCTTCAGGAGAAGGCTCAGAACTCCAAAAAGAATTTTGTGCAGACACTGGCATACTTGCCACAAGAGCAAGCAAAGAAAGCGAAATCGCTAAACGAGAGCGTAAGAATGGCATAAAACCCCCTTATAACAAGCATTTTTGCAAAACGTGTGAACAAAAGAAAAGCGCGATACTTAAATGGTTTAAGCCAAACGGCAGCAACCTCATATAAGTATCGCGCTTCTTCTGCAATTAAGCAGAAAAGTTTAATTAATAAACGATTTCAACACGGCGGTTTTCAGACCATGCTGCTTCGTTATGACCTGAGTTAGCAGGTTTTTCTTCGCCGTAGCTTAAAGTGGTTACTTTATCGCTAGATACGCCTAAAATAGTTAAAGCGTGTTTAACAGAATCAGCACGACGTTGACCTAATGCTAAGTTGTATTCTGGTGAACCGCGTTCGTCAGCATGACCTTCTAAACGTACGGTTGAGCTGCTGTTGCTTAAGTATTGTGCATTAGCATCTACTGTAGATTGACCATCAGCGCGAATGCTATCACGGTCAAAATCAAAGTAAACAATCGTACTGCTAGGAACGCTACCTGATAAGTTTTTGCCGCTGTTGCCGCTATCGCCCATACCATTAGGCTTAGAAGCGTCGGTTAAACTGGTTTTGTTACCTGTTGTTGCTGTATCTTCTTTTTTCTCAGCAGAACCGCAACCGCCTAAAACTAACGCACCCATAATTAATAAAGATAATGTAGCTTGCTTCATGAACACACACTCCATAAAAATTTGTATTATTTCAAAAAAAGTTTAGTAACTCACATAAACTCTTGCGATGTTAACGCTCACCGCGACGCTGAATTCTGTTCGCAAGAATTATACCGTTGTTGGATTAGAACAACAACCTGTGTTTTTGCAACAACAAAAGACTACAAAAGTATTGCTCACTTTTGTAGTCTTTTTTTAAGTTTTTTTTATATGATTCTTTAATTGATTGAATTGTATAAAAATAAAATATTTGTTGCAAACCTTAAATGGTTATAACTGTGAGTGTATTATCCATGCCACAAGCATATTTCCCTATTTAACCCCTAAAAAAGAGTTAAATAAGGAAAATTTTTTTTAAGGAATTAGCCATTTTTATGACGTTTTAAAACGTCTGATGCGTGTTGAAAACGTTTATCTAAACGCTCCCATACATCGGCTTTCACAGGCGAGCCTAAATACCAATCATGCTCAATTTGTTGCACTTCTGCGGCTTTATCTTTTTTATCAACGCCGCCACTGGTCATTGCTTCCGCTAATTTTGCTGCCCGATAAGCCATCCGTGCTTCTTTAGCGTCGGCGGGCGAATCAATATCCGCTAAAATTTCTAAACGAATACAGAGCAATTCACGATTTTTAAGCCCTTCTGCACTGAAAATAATCGGTTTGCTTAAATCTGCCGCATTTTCAAAACGGTGTGTAATACCTTTTTCCAAGTTTTTATCTTGTAAAGGCGGTAAAGCTTCCCAGCGTGTACGGATTTCATCGACAGCATTGGCGCGTTGCTCAATATTCATGTGCTCTAATTCCACACACAATTGCGCTTTTTGCCGTAATAAATCAGATTGTTGATGTGCCACACTCATTAAGGTCGCACGATAACGTCTTTCCACTTGCTCCGCCGCTGTGCGGAAACGTTTTTCTACAGCAGTATAAGCAGCATCATTTTTCTTAACAGAATGTCCGCTTTCGTTCCAGCTTTGTTGTAACTTTTTCAAAGGCGATAAAACTTGTTTTAATTCATCCCCTTCTAAACTTAATAAAGCTTCCACTTGTTCACATAAAGCCGTTTTAGCTTCGATTAATGTTGCCTGTTGACGGTCGCGCTCAACATCTTGTTGTTTGCGACGGTCAAATACCGCATCACACGCGCCCCGAAACTCTTTCCACAATTGCCGCTCTTGGCGACGATTGCTAGGAACAGTAACGTGCCATTGTTTTTGATATTCTTTGACTTGCTCAATAGCTGTTTTGATTGAATCCAATTGTAAAGCGGCTTGTGCTTGTTCAATTAACCGCTGGCGTAATTGTAAATTATGGTTACGCTCTGCTTCTAAATGCGGTTCTAAGGTTTCTAACAGGGTTTCAAAGCGTTTTTTCAGCGGTTTACGGGTCTTACGGTCAGTCGGGCCCGTGCTGTGCCAAGCGTGCTCAATTTCGCGTAATTTGCTATTGATTTCTTTCCATTGTGGTTTGCTCCAATCAATGTTCGCGACAAAGCCCTCTAAGCGCGTACATAAATCTTCTTTTTCTTGCAAATTTTCTTGGCGTTTTTTCGCTTGCTCTTCAAAATAAGATTGACAAGGTTTATACGCTTGATTACAGGCTTTATTAAAGCGTTCCCATAAAGATTGTGAATGACCCGCCGCGCCTAATTTTTTCCAACGATTTTGCGCATCACGGATTAAACGAGCGGTTTCTTCGGGGTCTTCATCCGCCGTATTTACCAGCTCTTCCATTTCTTCACATAACCGCTCACGCTCAACTTTAGTTCCCCAATGTTCCCAACCACGCAACTCTTTAATTTGACTTGCAGATTTGGTTAGGCGTGCTTCTAAAGCCTTCGCTTTGGGATAACCTGCTTTTTCTAAAGCCGTCAATAAATCGCGAGCTTTTTGTTCAAGGCTGGTGGCAACATGAAGTTCGCCTGCTTCCAGCGTCGTTTCTAATTGTTGCAAACAGTCACGAAGCTGTTTGACTTGTTCGTCGAATTGCGCGTTGTGGTCAGCCATACGAGTTTGAAGCGAATCAATAAGGTGGGCGAAACGGTCATGAATCCCTTTCAGTACAGGTGATTGCACATCGACTGAAGTAGTCAATTCTGACCAACGTTTAGTAAAAGTTTTGGGATTAACAGAGCTTGTTACCCCAATATGCTCAATTTCTTCACATAATTGTGTCAATTGAGGCAAGACTTGTTTAAGGTGTTCTTGTTGGGTAAGGTATTGTTGGCATTGGTTTACTAAACGTTGAAAACGTTTAGTATTATTTAACTCAGTGTTTGCAGCTAAAGCTGCCCATTGTTGTTGTATGTCTGTGAGTTGTTGTTGTAACTGGGTTAAATCTTCAGCATTTAACAAAGTCGGTACTTGCAATTGGCAAACCAAAATTTCCAGTTGTTCACATAAACGTTCATCTTCAGCCGTCGCCGTGCTAACGGGCGGTGCGGCGGGGGCAAGCAAGCGTTGTTGCTCTTGTTCCCAAGCGTGTTGAAAGGTCGCCAAAGCAGTTTGATAACGCTGTGTTAATTCTGCATCAACATCAGCGGCAATTAATTGCCAACGATGGCGTAATTGCCCTAATTGTAACTGCTGTTGCTCCCAAGTAATGCCTTTAGCAATTGCGCTTGCACCTAAAGCTTCCGCAGTTTTACAAATACTGTCCGCCTCTGTCCGAATGCGCATGGGTTTTTCTTGTTCAGCATTGAGTTGCTCAAGACGGTCGCGCACAAAACGGCTGATTTGTTTATCTTTTGTCCGTGTTTCCTCGAGTACGCGCTTTAATTGCGCTTCTTTGGTGATTTTGGCAGCGGCGGCTAAACGTACTTGTTCACTGCTATCTTTAATGGCAATGTCTGCAAGCACTTTATCTCGTTGTAGCAATGCAAGGGCAGCTAAGCGTAATTCTTCCTCCGCTCCGCCACAGGCTAACGCGCTGACAATTTCTTCTTCTTTTTTGAATAATTCTAACCATTGCAAACGTTCTGCAAGCGGTACTGCTACAGTGTTTGCTTGCCCTTTTAAAAGTTGTTTAAAACGTTCGGTAGCGACTTTAATTAAATCATCATCGCTCATTTGCCGAATAAGTTGGTCTAAGACAGTTAAATCTTGTAACTTACTGATAGCAGTCCGTTTTACTTCTACAAGCTCATCCGTTTTTGCAAGCTGCAATAAAACCGCTTGGTCGGTTTCACGTTCGGCGGCGGCTTTACGGGCTGCTGGGTCGGTGGGATGGGGTTTCTTGGGTTGAGATTTACGGAATATTGAGGGTATTGAGGGAATTCTCATTTTTTTAACCGCTCCGTTAAGATAACGCAGGTGATGCACCTTTCGCAAAGCAATAATAATTATGATTGCTTGAGTGACTGATTCAATGATGGATTTGCTGTTAAAGCTGAATTGAGTAGGATACCTTAACTATCAAGAGAATAAAAGGACTCTGTATTCACCCTGTGCTAAATTATTCAAGTTCCATTCTCCTATAGAATAGCGTATCAAGCGCAAAGTAGGGTGTCCGATTGCCGCTGTCATCCGTCGTACTTGGCGATTACGTCCTTCATAAATTTGAATTTTTAACCAACAAGTAGGAATCGCCGCACGGTAACGAATGGGCGGATTACGCGCCCAAATTGCAGGCTCTTCCATCCGCTCAACTTGCGCGGGACGTGTCCAGCCATCGTTCAATTTTACCCCAGAACGCAACTGTTGCAGTGCATTTTCGGAGGGAATATTGTCAACTTGCACCCAATAAGTTTTAGGCATTTTAAAATTGGGGTGGCTGAGTTGATGTTGTAAACGTCCATTGTTGGTTAAAATTAACAAACCTTCGCTATCGTAATCCAAACGCCCTGCGGGATAGACTTCTGGAATATCAATAAATTCCGCTAGCGTGCGTTTGCCTTCATGTGGGCTGAATTGGGTTAAAACTTGAAAAGGTTTGTTAAATAAAACAATTTTAGAAGACATAACTTTTTATGATAAACGACGAGCCGCTTGCGCAACTGTATTTA
>CAZKST010000033.1:13420-18020 GCA_964555395.1 uncultured Thiotrichaceae bacterium
GCTAAAATAACTAACACTTTCATGTGATTAAATCCTTAAAGTAAAGTTATAGAAATTGAATCTCTCTACTGTCATCCCCATTTCATCAAAAACATTTAAATTTTAGTTTAATATTTAACCATTCAGGCTAAAAAATTGCATATATTTAATTATGCCGAAACAATTTAAGGGAATTAATTTGTTTATAGCAATTCATTAAATTGTTTCAATAAAGTTTAATTATTACTATTTCGTGAGAAAATAAATTTTACTTACTGAAAATGGCGGAGCACTTTTCAACTTTCGGAGTTTTGAAATGACGACATTAACTTCAGACCTATTACAACGCTTAAATCGTTTAGAAGCAGAACAACATCAACAAAATAATTTATTGATAGATTTAAATGATTTTCCAGATGAGGTAAAACGTTTAGAGCAAGAACTGTTAGACATTCAAGCTTATCATTCTTCAACCAAAAACGAAGCAGTAGAAGCTCCGCGAGAGTTTGACACGCAAGAAGTTGAACGTTTAGAAGCAGAATTAGCACGCATTGATACTTCAGAATATGACGCAAAAACAGCGGCTGAGGCGGTTGCTCCTAAGAAAATTACGCCTGAAGATGAACTCGATTTATTATTTTTAGATGAGTTACAACAGCTAAAAGCGGTATTGTCGCCTGAAATTTCTTTGAAAAAAAATATCAAAAAAGCTGCGCCTATTCCACCACCAACGGCTAATCGTGCCGCGCCCTGTAGCAATTCACCCGTAGCAACCGCGCCACTTAAAACCGTTGAAACAAAAACGGTAGAAGCAAAAAAAGCAACCCCCAATGTTGCTAAACCCACCCCTGTTATTACACAAGCCGCAACTGCTGTTGCGACTCCACCAGTTACCAAAACGGTGAATAAAACAGCAGTAAAAACAGGTTATTTGGTTGTATTGTTATTTAAATCAGATACCCCTTCTGAATGGTCTTCAGAGACCAATGGCTGGCGAACTAAAGGTTCAGGCACAGTTTTCCCTACACAAGAACATGCGCAAAAAGTGGCTACAGCACTGGCAAAACGGTTTAACAATTATCCCATCAAAGTTATCAAGGCATTACCATAATAATAAACAGTGTTTTAGAAACAAGGGAAATGAATAGGCAGGAAATACTTTATTTCAGGTAGGAAATCAACCTTGCACAATAGCAAGGTTGATGCGGCGGAACACGGCAGAACCCTTATTTAATTTTGGCTTCTTTGTAGTCCACATGCTTACGAACAACTGGGTCATATTTTTTGAACACCAATTTGTCAGGTGTTGTCTTTTTATTTTTGGTCGTTGTGTAGTAATGACCAGTGCCAGCAGAAGAAACTAATTTGATTTTATCGCGCATAATGCACCTTTAATGTGTTGTTTATCCGTTGGATTACGCGATATCGCCGCTTGTTTTTAATTTTTCTAATACAGCTTCAATGCCGTATTTGTCGATTACTCGTAAACCTGCGCTACTGACCCGTAAGCGCACAAAGCGTCCTTGGGTAGGTAACCAAAAACGATGATGATGTAAATTAGGCAAAAAACGACGCTTAGTTTTATTATTCGCGTGTGAAACGTTTTGCCCAACAGCGGGACGTTTGCCCGTTACTTGGCAGACTCTTGACATAAGTTTAAACCCTTGTAGAAAAAAATCTTTTTAAAAACGCCTGTTAGCGTTTTTTGTAGAAAACTGTGCAATAATTAAAACTGTCCTTTTTAGCAGAAAATGCCTTATTTGACAAGTATTAATTTCATTACACTACATTAGATGTATTTAACGGCAACGACTTCGTATTCTTTTTTGCCGCCTGGGGCTTGTACAACGGCGATGTCGCCTTCTTGTTTGCCAATTAAAGCGCGGGCAATCGGCGAAGTTAAAGAAATACGGTTTGCTTTAATATCGGCTTCATCTTCGCCAACAATTTGATAAGTCACTTCTTCTTCAGTTTCTACATTGATTAAATCAATGGTTGTACCAAAAACAATGCGTCCCGTTGCGGGCAATTTGGTGACATCAATAATGTCGGAATTAGATAATTTACTTTCAATTTCTGCAATACGACCTTCAACAAAGGCTTGTTGTTCACGCGCTGCATGATATTCAGCATTTTCTTTTAAATCGCCTAATTTGCGCGCTTCATCAATTGCTTCAATAATGCGGCGGCGGTCGACGCTCTTTAAGCGTTGTAATTCATCGCGTAATAATTGTGCTCCGCGCACAGTCATGTGAGCTTTCATAAATTCACCTTCTCAAAACTCAAAAAAACACTACCCATAGCGTGGGACGCTACAGGATGAAAAAAATAGGGATTGCGGGGAAATTCCCGCTTCAAAGAATAAAGGACTGCCAATGTGATTAATTGACAGTCCTCAATTTGCCACGTTTAGAGTGATGGCAGTTGGCTCTTTATAATTTAGCAGATTTCTAAAAAAAAATTATGAAATCGTACTATTTCCTTGCAATTCTTTATGTAAATCTTGCAAACGGTTCACACTGCGTACATCAGTCGTGCGTAACGCTAACACCATCGCCCGTGCGCCTGCAATCGTGGTTGTATAAGGAATCCGTTGTTGTAACGCACTGCGCCGAATGGTAAATGAATCCGCAATCGCTTGTTTACCTTCTGTCGTATTAACGATAAAGCTAATTTCGCCACGGTCAATGCGGTCAACAATATGCGGACTGCCTTCAATCACTTTATTCACGACAGTACAAGCAATGCCTGCGGCTTGCAAGGCTTGTGCCGTGCCACGGGTTGCAACTAATTCAAATCCTAAGTCAATTAAACCACGCGCCACATCCACGGCGGCGTTTTTATCCACTTCGCGCACGCTGATTAAGGCAATGCCGATTTTGGGTAACGCCGAGCCAGAGGCTAATTGTGATTTAGCAAAGGCTTCGCCGAAACTACGCCCTACGCCCATCACTTCCCCTGTAGATTTCATTTCGGGTCCGAGTAAAGGGTCAACGCCGGGGAATTTGACGAATGGGAATACAGATTCTTTAACAGAATAGTAGCTTGGAATACATTCTTGCAATATCCCTTGCTCAACTAAACTGCGTCCTGCCATACACCGCGCCGCAATTTTAGCCAAAGCTAAGCCTGTTGCTTTAGATACAAAAGGCACAGTCCGAGACGCACGCGGATTCACTTCTAACACATAAACGGTCTGATTTTGAATTGCAAATTGCGCGTTAATCAAGCCGACAACTTTTAAGGCTTTCGCCATACACTTCATTTGCTCGCGCAATTGGTCTTGCAACATGGGTGATAACCCATAAGGCGGTAAAGAACACGCGGAGTCACCCGAATGAATACCCGCTTGCTCAATGTGTTCCATAATACCACCAATTAACACATTTTCGCCGTCACAAATTGCGTCTGCATCGACTTCAATCGCATCATCTAAGAAGCGGTCAAGCAATACAGGGGAATCATTCGACACCGAAACCGCAGAATGAATATATTCGCGTAAGTCATCAGGATTATACACAATTTGCATTGCGCGTCCACCCAATACATAAGACGGACGCACCACTAACGGATAACCAATATTTTCCGCTAAACGCAAGGCTTCTTCTTCCGTCCGCGCTGTATGGTTGGGCGGTTGACGTAAATTCAATTGTTGAATTAATTGTTGGAAGCGTTCGCGGTCTTCGGCTAAGTCAATAGAATCGGGACTTGTGCCAATAATGGGCACGCCTGCCGCTTCTAATGGACGGGCTAATTTTAACGGTGTTTGTCCACCGTATTGCACAATCACGCCTTTAGGATTTTCTAAATGCACGATTTCTAATACATCTTCTAAAGTCAGCGGTTCGAAGAATAAACGGTCAGAGGTATCGTAATCGGTAGAAACCGTTTCAGGGTTACAGTTAACCATAATGGTTTCTAAACCATCTTCGCGTAACGCTAACGCGGCTTGTACGCAACAATAGTCAAATTCAATCCCTTGTCCAATCCGATTGGGACCGCCGCCTAATACAATGATTTTCTCATTGTTGGTGGGATTCGCTTCACATTCTTCTTCATAAGTTGAATACATGTAAGCGGTGGACGCTGCAAATTCCGCCGCGCAGGAATCAACCCGCTTAAACACAGGACGCACGCCATAGCCATGCCGTAAAGCACGCACTGCGTTTTCATTAGAGTCGATTAATTTCGCTAAGCGTGCATCAGCAAAGCCTTTGCGTTTTAAATCGCGCATCCGTTCAGCAGTTAAACCTGCTTGACCTTCTTTAGCAACTTGTTGTTCTTCTTTAATTAAATCTTCAATTTGCACTAAGAACCAAGGGTCAATTGCACAGGTTTCATGGACTTCAGCTAATGTCCAACCTTGACGGAAGGCATCAGCGACATACCATAAACGATGAGGACCTGGGAATTTTAATTCCTTGCGTAATTTTTCCTTGCAAGCTTCTGGGGTTGCGAATTTTTCAGGCACTAAAAACTCATCTAAACCGCTTACGCCAATTTCCAAACCGCGCAAGGCTTTTTGCATCGATTCTTGGAAAGTGCGCCCCATCGCCATCACTTCGCCTACCGATTTCATTTGCGTGGTTAAAGACGCATCGGCTTGTGGGAATTTTTCAAA
>CAZKST010000034.1:0-11103 GCA_964555395.1 uncultured Thiotrichaceae bacterium
TTAAAAAACCTGCTAGGTTTCAAAAACCTAGCAGGTTTAAAAGCTCTAAAAAACGGTTTTTAATAATGATGATGCAAATTTTGTCCAAGCATATCAGGTGTTACTAAAACAACGCCGTTGGGACTGACATCAAATAAACGTTTATCTTCTACAGAATTTACGCCAATTTGTGTGCCGTCAGGAATCACACAGCCTTTATCAATCACCGCTTTGCGAATTCGGCAATTACTGCCAATTTTAACATTCGGCAATACCACCGCTTCTTCTAATAATGAACTGGCTTCTACTTTAACATTGGAAAATAGCAGCGAATTCACAATCTTCGCGCCCCAAATTACACAGCCGCCAGATACCATCGAGTCAATTGCCACACCAACTTGGTCTTTTTCGTCCACAAATTTTGCGGGCGGTAATTGTTCCTGATATGTCCAAATTGACCATTGTTTGTCGTATAAATCTAAATCAGGCGTGCCAGAAATCACTTCCATATTGGC
Source organism: uncultured Thiotrichaceae bacterium (assembly GCA_964555395.1). GTDB lineage: Bacteria > Pseudomonadota > Gammaproteobacteria > Beggiatoales > Beggiatoaceae > CAZKST01. Next base: position 495 of record CAZKST010000034.1, read on the forward strand.
TTGCCAAAATGCGTCCACCGTCCCCACATCGCGCCAATAGGCTTGTTTACCCGTCAAAGCATCGCGGAAAGCATGGGTAAATACGCGGTGTGAAGTAATTAATTTCGGAATAATATCTTTGCCAAAATCATGTGTAGAATTCGGGTCTTGTGCGTCTAAAGCGAGTTGTTCACAGAGAAAATCGGTATTAAATACATAAATTCCCATAGAAGCTAAAGCTTTAGTCGGATTATGCGGCGTAGGCTCAGGCGCGGCGGGCTTTTCCATGAATTTTAACACTTGCCCTTGCTCATCCACACTCATCACGCCAAATGCTCGCGCACTGTCGAGCGGCACTTCTAAACAGCCGACCGTCATATCCGCTTGTTGCTCAAAATGGGTGGCAATCATTGTTCCATAGTCCATTTTGTAAATATGGTCACCTGCCAAAATCAACACATATTCAGGGGAATGACTGCGAATAATGTCTAAATTTTGATAAACCGCGTCCGCTGTGCCTGAATACCATTCTTCTGTAAACCATTGTTGCGCAGGCAGCAATTCAATAAATTCACCAAACTCACCGCGTAAAAATCCCCACCCCCGCTGAATATGACGAATTAAGGAATGGGCTTTATATTGCGTTAAAATCCCAATCCGTCGTATTCCTGAATTAATACAATTAGACAATGGGAAATCAATAATTCTGAATTTTCCCCCAAAAGGGACGGCTGGTTTAACGCGCCAGTCGGTCAAATGACTTAAACGTCCTCCCCGCCCACCGGCTAAAATAAGCGCGATAGTGTTGCGGGTTAAGCGACTGATATAACGGGGTGCAAGTTCAGGAAGACTAGAAGAAGTTGACATGAAGCAGTAAAATAAAAAGTTTGATAATTAAGATAACCGCAGTCTAGCATTAAACTGGATAACAGACGTTACCCAGTTTAATAAGTTTAGTGTTTAGGTTGCGTTTGCCGCTCTAAATATTCGTGCAAACTGCGGCAAGTGTCATCATAAGACAGTTTTGCCGTTTGGCTGTCTAATGCGTGTGAATAAGGACCACCATCTTCATCAACAGAATCAGCAATTAACTGTTTCACAGGCAGAGATTGTAATGCTGTATTCATGTTTAAAGTGCGAATAATTTCATTTCCTAATAAACATAAATTTTCAACATGTTCATGAAGCTTTTGCTTACGAACGGAGTGTGCAACTAAATCATCAATAAAAGGTTTAAAAGCTTCTATGATTTGTTGACCATAGACTAAATCCGCTTTGCTGAACACCCAATGTTCAACCCAATCAGATAATTCGGCGTAATATTCTTGCAATTCGTAATCTTGCGTTCTTAACATGATAATCTCCTCCTCCAGAGGTTATTGAAAATAAAACAATTTTAACGTTTTTGATTGTTAAAATACGTTTTTCCGCGATAACTTGATAATGCGTTATCTTCTCAATCCTTTGTACATTTATTCTCCTCACTCTTATTATGGCGTAAAAACAGTGGGGTTAAAATGCTATTCCGCCTAAACAGAGGTATTTTATTTCTAAATAATCATCCATGCCATATTTAGAACCTTCGCGTCCGATGCCTGATTCTTTAATTCCGCCAAAAGGGGCAACTTCAGTAGAAATTAAACCTTCATTAATTCCCACCATACCATATTCCAATGCTTCTGCCACTCGCCAAATACGCCCAATATCACGACTGTAAAAATAAGAAGCTAAACCAAATTCCGTATTGTTTGCCATTTCAATGGCTTGCTGCTCTGTGTGAAAGCGAAATAAGGGTGCAATCGGTGCGAAAGTTTCTTCTTTTGCCACTAACATCTCAGGCGTAACGTTCGTTAATAACGTCGGCTCAAAAAAAGTGCCGCCCAACGCATGGCGTTTACCGCCACATTGGATTTTTGCCCCTTTCGCTACTGCGTCGGCAATATGCCGTTCGGCTTTTTGTACGGCGGATTCGTCAATTAACGGCCCTTGTTGCACATCTGCTTGTAAACCATTGCCCACTTTTAATTTTTGTACCGCCCCCGCTAATTTTTCGGCAAAAGCGTCATACACTTTATCTTGCACCAATAAACGATTGGCACAAACACAGGTTTGTCCAGCATTGCGATATTTAGAAATCATCGCGCCTTCTACTGCTTGGTCTAAATCGGCATCATCAAACACAATAAACGGCGCATTACCGCCTAATTCTAAAGACACTTTTTTAACAGTAGACGCACATTGCTGCATCAACACTTTGCCGATTTCAGTTGACCCCGTAAACGACACTTTGCGCACTAAAGGACTTAATGTCAGTTCTGAACCAATGACTTGCGCGCTGCCCGTAATCACATTAAACACCCCAGCGGGAAAACCTGCTTGCTCAGCTAAATAGGCTAAAGCGAGCGCAGATAACGGTGTACTCGATGCAGGTTTCACAATCACTGAACAGCCCGCCGCTAAAGCAGGCGCACATTTGCGGGTAATCATTGCATTAGGAAAATTCCACGGCGTAATTGCCGCCGCCACGCCAATTGCTTGTTTTAATACAATAATACGCTGATTTTCTTTATTGGCTGGAATCACATCGCCATACACCCGTTTTGCTTCTTCCGCAAACCATTCTACAAACGACGCACCGTAAGCAATTTCGCCCCGCGATTCTGTCAACGGTTTACCTTGTTCACAGGTCATCAATACGGCTAAATCTTCTTGATTTGCCATGATTAACTCAAACCACCGCCGCAAAATTGCCGACCGTGCTTTAGCCGTCAGTGCCCGCCAGCCGTGCCATGCTTCGTGTGCGGCTTGAATCGCACGTTGTGTTTCAATTTTCCCCAAAGCGGGAACATCAATAATATGAGATAAATCAGCAGGATTGAGAACTTTAATTGTCGCTTTAGAATCTGCATCACACCATTGCCCATTGATAAAAGCTTGAGCGCGTAATAATTGTGGATTGTGTAACTGCATAGCAAACTCCTGTAGTGCATATAAGAATTTTTTGCATACACTGTACACAATTCTTTTTCGCTTTTAAATCGCTTCTCGTTTTACATAAGTTTAGGTTTCTACACAGCAAGCAAGACTGAATTCACACCTTGACAATTGTCGTAAAACGCGAAATAATCCACGGTTTTTAAATCGTTTTCATAATTCAGGAGAAAGACATTGGCAAATACTCGTCAAGCAGAAAAACGTGCTCGTCAAGCAGAAAATAACCGTCAACATAACGTTGCTCAACGTTCTATGTTACGCACTTACATCAAGAAAGTGCTTAAAGCATTAGAAGCAAAATCTTTAACTGAAGCACAAGATGCTTACAAAGCGGCTGTTCCTGTGATTGACAGCATGGTCAACAAAGGCATTATTCACCGCAATAAAGCAGCGCGTCATAAAAGCCGTTTAAATGGTCATTTATTAGCATTAAGCAAAGCTTAAGCTGCTGTTTATTGGCTATTAAGGTGTAAAACGGGTTACTCGTCCGCCTCCTCTCACTCAACCCGTTTTCTTCTTAATCTTTTTTTATTTTTACATTGCATTTATTGCAATTGAATCCCTTCATTTGTAGGCGTATTTTCGTCTACTTTACGGTATAAATTTAAATCAATATGATGTTTTTTCACTAATTCTTGAAAATCATCCAATTCACAGCCCGCAATTTCTGCCGCTTGTTCTATATCCCCATCTATCATGCGTAACACTTTCATTAAATAATGGTGTTCAAATTCTTCGCGTGCTTCATGTAAAGTCTGGAAATTACTCTTAGAATCTTGCAATGCAGATTTAACCAGTGATAACGGAATCATGGACGACACCGATAACACACTGCACCGCTCAACCACATTTTGCAATTGACGCACATTACCAGGCCATGGCATAGACATCATATATTCCAAAGCTTCAGGGGCAAACCGTTGTACTTCAGTTAAACCATCCTGAGTCGCCCGTTTGGCTAAAAAGTGATTCACTAAATACGGAATATCTTCCCGCCGTTCTGCTAACATCGGAATATATAACGGAATTACGTTTAAGCGATAAAATAAATCTTCCCGAAATTCGCCGCGTCTCACCGCCAATTCTAAATTATGATGTGTTGCAGAAATCAACCGCACATCAATTGGCACACTTTCAATTGCGCCGACGGGTTTTACTTGTCCTTCTTGCAACACACGCAACAGTTTGACTTGTAAAGTCGGTGGCATATCGCCGACTTCATCTAAAAATAACGTGCCGCCGTGCGCTGCTTGAAATAAGCCTAAATGCTTACGAACTGCGCCCGTAAACGCGCCTTTTTCATGTCCAAATAATTCAGATTCCAGCAATTGCTCGGATAAAGCCCCACAGTTAATCCCTAAAAACACTTCATTTTTACGCGGGCTGGCGCGATGAATAGCCCGCGCTAATAACTCTTTCCCTGTCCCTGTCGCGCCGCCGATAAATACACTGCTACGGCTTTGAGCAACCCGTTGTGCTTGGCTCAATAAATTTGCCATTATGCTACTTTTATGAATAATTTCAGGCGCGAATAAATTTTCATTTTGCAATAAACCTGCATGACGCAAAGCAGATTGTAAAACTTTAAATAAATCATCAGGTTCTACAGGTTTAGTTAAAAATTCATACACCCCTTGATGGGTTGCGCGCAGTGCATCTGAAATTTGCGCGCTACCACTTAACATAATGACAGGTAAAACAGAGCTATATCGCTGAATTTCATTTAATAAAGCAATGCCATCCATGCCATCCATTTTTAAATCAGTAATGACCAAATGCGGACGGAAATGTGGCAACACTTCCACCGCCTCTTCTCCAGTAGAAGCGGTTTTTACTTCATAACCCGCATCTTCTAACCATGCAGATAATAAAGTTAAAATAAAACTATCATCATCTACGACCATGATTCGTGCCGAGACAGTTTCTTCAACCACTAAAGGGGTAGTAGATTTAATATTTTTAGACGGTTTATTGAGCATATAACCTAATTCCTTGGGTTGTTATCTCGTGAAAGAACCATATCATTGAATTCTTGGGGAAATTTAATTATTTTAACGAAATATGACTCTAAAGAGAAAATTTTTTAAATCCATTTTTAAACAAAACTTTTAAAATAGTATTTTCAGAGAGGTGGCATCGCATTCCGCTAAACTAAGTGGTGTTTATCATCCTAAAGTTTATACGTCTTGAGCGTTAAATCAATTTAATCTGATTCTAAGAGTTCATTTAATAATACGCCCGCCTGTTGTGATTGTGCCGTTATTAAAGCACGTTCTGCTGTGTGCATGATTAAAGAAACAATATTTTGCGTATTTAAAGAAAGCGCGTAACCAGGATAATGCGCCGCCCCTACTGATAAAGTAATTTTTACTTCTAAATTTTCAGTTTTATAAGTATTCTTCATTATTTCATTGGCGATTTCTTTTAAAACTGATTCAGCAGTAATGAAATCCACTTCATTTAATGCAATTACAAAACAATCTTCTTCATAACGTCCAATTAAATCTCCTCTCCGTAAACGTTGCTTTAATAAACGGGTAATATTCTTTAAAATAGCATTGCCTGTTAGATAACCATAACGTTGATTAACCGTTTTAAAATGGTCAATATCAAACAATGCAACTGCAACAGGATTGCCTGAACGTTCCGCAGCGGCTAAAAACGCATTTAATTGTTGTTCAAAATAACGGCGATTCAATAAACCCGTTAAACCATCATAAGCAATTAATTTATGATATTGATAAGCATTTTCTATATAAATTTGAATAAGTTTAAACAAATAATGCGTATCTACTTGCATAGTAATAATTTCATTTGCCCCTGCCTGAATTGCAAGCAAGCGTAAAGCGGGCGTTTCTTGCTCAACAATTAAAGCAATGGGTAAAGAGGGGTAAGTATTTTCTTGCCGAATTAAAGTAATAACACTTTCACCTCGTTGTTGTTGTAATTCATTTTCAATAATTAAAAAATCAGGTTTAAAACTAATTAAAGCTTCTTGTAAGGAATGCAAATCATGCGTTACTAAAAGTTGCCAACCCATTTGCTGCAATGCACTACGTTGCATCGCAAAACTTTGGGGCGTTGCTAATAAAAACAAAATTTTGTAAGGAATCGCTTGAATCACCATAATGATGTCATGCAAAGTTTTTAAGAGTTGAGGAAACATCAAGGGTTTTGCAAGAAAATATAAAGCCCCTGTTTCTATTGCCTGCAACCGACAGGCTAAATGATAATATTCAGAAATAAACAATTTAGGGACTAAAGGATAATGTTGCAATAACCAAGGTTTTAATTGTATTAAATTATCAGCGTGAATATCATCAAATAAAATAATGTCGGGCGATTTTTTTAAATCATAATGGGGGTGTTTGGGTAAATCTGAATAGAGTATAACTTCAAAATTATCAGAAGATAATTGTTGCATTAATTTTTCTAAATTAGAGCTTGGCTTATCAATCCATAAAATAGTGTATTTAATCGTTTGTACCGTTGGTGGTGAAGTCACGGGCGAAATTACTGGCATATTAAAATAATGTTGTGCATAAATAATTAATAAACTACACAGTGATTGTAAATGATGTTGTAATTCTGTTTGAAAGTTTTGATTGTTGAGTTTACTTAAAGTTTGTTCTACTTTTTGCGAAGCAACTGCAATATCATCAAAGCCATAAATTAAAGCTGTCTCGGCTAACTGTTTTACAAGCATTTTTAATTGCAAGGTCATTTCATCTGTCCATTTGTGCTGTTCAGCACTTAGCCAGCATGTAATAATTTCTGCGTGTTTTTCTCGCATGGAAATTAAATAATTGCTTTGCAGTTTATTTAGCTCGTAATGAATGTTTGACATAAATAATATTTTAAAACTTTTAAAAAAATCAATGTTGTATTGGGTTATTAATAGCGTGTTATTATTTTCTAAATAAAGACTATCCATTTATAATATAAATAGGTAATTTTCTTTTTATTCGCAAGCAGGTACGGGTAATGCGTAAATATATGACTGGTTTTCAATTATTTGAATGTAGCTTAATTTATATACTGTTTTATTCCTCTGCTTATAGTGCAGAAGCATGGTTTCTTAATCGTGAACAGCAAGCCGCACAAGCTTTTGCGGGCGGCGATTATGCGCAAGCTGCACAGCTTTTTAGGAGTCCATATCAACAAGGCGTGGCATTGTATCATCAAAAACAATTTGATAAAGCTGTTCAAGCTTTTACACAGGCAACACAAGAATCCTCATCCGTTAATGCTTGGTATAATTTGGGCAATAGTTATGCACAATTGCAACAGTATGAAAAGGCAATAGAAAGTTATCAAAAAGTGTTACAACAACAACCGACTCACGCTGATGCATTACATAATTTAAAAATTGTACAACAACGATTAGCACAACAACAACAAAACCCGTCTTCATCTTCGCAGCAAAGTCAGCAAAAAGCGAATTCTTCTGATAATTCTAAGCCGCAATCTGATGCACAAAAGGCAAGTGACTCGAAGAAATCATCAGCGCAAAATGATAAAAATGCTGATAAAAATTCACAAGATAAGACGCAACACTCTGCGAATTCAGATAGCTCAAATAACTCAGATAAAAATGCAGAACAAACTCAGCAATCCCAAGCTGCCTCTAATCAAGAAAAGGGCACGGCTGACGAAAATTCAAGTGGGGAAACGCAAAGTTCACAGGCGAATTCACAAGCTTCTAACACGGAACAACAGCAAGGGCAATCAGGGCAAAATTCACACTCTTCTTCTAATTCTCAAGCTGCTGGGGATTCAGAAACAGGCAAGGCGGAAAAAGGAACACAGCAAAGCGCGGCGAATTCCGATAAAGGGGAAACTCGTCCATTAACTGAGCAAGATGCCGCTCAAGACCAACGTCGTTATACGGCAACTGAAGCTAAAACCACAGATTCTAAAACCGCAGAGGGCGATGATAAAGCGGAAAAATCCGCTATGGTTGCTGCTCAACAAGGGGATAAAGCGGGCGACGAACAGAAACAAGGCGAGCAGATGAAAGCGGTCAACGTTACAACAGACACTAAACAACAAGCCGCAACTGAGGCAAAAAACGCACAAGCCATTGCTTTGCCGCAGCGTAGTGAGCAGGATGTAGCAGCTGATGCGGTGTTAAATCGTTTGTCTAATAATACGCAATTGCTGTTAAAACGTCAGTTTGAGTTAGATGCTTATTATGCTAAGCAGCCCGCGAGTGAGCAAAGTTGGTAATAAAATAAAAACCTGCTAGGTTTTTAAAACCTAGCAGGTCTGTTTGAATATTTGAACAAGTTTAAAACCCCAATCAAATCATAACCGCTGAATTTGCCCTTCTTGTAAACGCAGTGTTGCATGGGTAACTTGTTGTAAAAATTGGCTATCATGTGAACTAATCAGCATAGCTTGCGGTAAACTTTGCAGTAGTTGAATAATCCGTTGCTGGGCGCGTTCATCTAAACCCGTTGTCGGTTCATCTAATAATAAAATTTCAGGCTGCATGGCAAGTACCGTTGCCAACGCGACAAGGCGTTTTTCTCCGCCTGATAAATGATGCGTAATGCGTTGTTCATAGCCTTGTAAACCGACTAATTCTAAAGCTTGTTGCACTCCTTGCCGTACCGCCTCGCGGGATTTACCCATGTTAAACAAGCCAAAAGCAATATCTTCCGCTACCGTCGGGCAAAATAACTGGTCATCAGCTTCTTGAAATACTAAACCAATCCGCAAACGCACTTCCCAAAAATCCGCTTCAGTATGACGCGACCGCCCAAAAGCAATAATTTCTCCCCGTTGGGGTTTTAATAAGCCTAGAATCAATTGCAATAAGGTCGTTTTACCGCTGCCATTTGCGCCCATCAAGGCTAATTTTTCGCCTGAATACACCGTAAAATTAATTTCATTGAGCAAGGGAATTGCAGAAATAAAAGGCAGAGGGACATGCGCCGAAGAGATTAACAAGGCATGTGAAGTCGTGTGAGAAAAACAGATGTGTTTAAATTCAAGCAACGGGATGGCTGACATAGCAGAAAAACAACGCCCCAAAAGAAAAAGACCTGCCAAGTGTAACAAACTTAGCAGGTCTCATTAAGAGCTTAAAAAAAACTAGGGTTTAATTTAAGTCTTGTGCTTCTTCATCGTCAAAACCATCACCTTCGTCATCAACTTTGAGTTTGATTTTACCCGCTGTGCCGTTCCAATCTGCAAAATTAATGGCGGCATTTGCCTTTGCTTTAATTGCAACATCTTTTTTCTCAAAGACTTTTTCGCCATTTTTATCAGTACGAGTAATGCGAACATCATAAGCATCTTCGTTATCGTCACTATCTTGTACTAAAATATTGCCCTCATCAATAGCCATTAAAACTACTTGGTTTTCAGTTAAGCTAATTCCGCTAATTTCAAAGAGATAGCTAGGTGCGGTAGCATCAACAGGGTCAGTTGCGATATATAATTCAGGTGTTTCACCATCATCTCCCCCAACAAAACCAATTTTCTTACCATCGGCTTGAATACCCATTGTTAAAGTTTGGTCAGGCTCGAGATAAAGATCATCAAAGCCCGCAGAAAAACCGGGTGCAGTGATTAATACACTTAATTCGCTTTCAATTTGTCCACCTTTACCTGATAAAGACAATAAAATAATTTGTTTATCATCAGTAATTGGGATAGTAATTTGAGGCGGAATATTTTTACCTAAACCGTTTTTAGCAGGTAAAGCTTCAGCATCAGTTAATTCATTGATAACTTCGCCCGTAGTGGGGTCTGTACCAATCCGTTTGCCGTTAACAGTCACTAACACATTGCCTTCGCCTTGCACGCTGATAACCATTTTTTTGCTATCTGCTGCGCGACTGCTTAAATTACCCGCATCACAGAAAGAACAGGCATAAGGACGAATATCACGCGCCGTTTGCGGCACGATTTCTAACGTATTGGTGCTTGCATCACCGCGATAATCGGATTTGGCTTCATCTGGACGGGTTGCGCCGCCTTCATAAATCCATGTTTCCGCACTGCGGTCGACTTTGATAACCCGATTGTTATCATTGGGGAAGTTATTGTCATAAACATATAACCACGCTTCTGTATCGCTTTTTTTCTCGATACCGTATGGCGTTACAGCATGTCCACCTTTATAACCGGGTTGATAGAAACCCACTGCATAAAGTTGACCGTTATTCATCGCTTCCGCTAATTTATCAATAATTTCACTGGGTTTACCACGCACAATTTGCGCGCTGACTTCACCAAAGCTTTGCGTCACGAAATAAGTTGCAATGTAATTACGAGCAGAATCTTTTTCTAAATCATAAGTGGTATTTGCGCCCGTTTGAAAATCGGACGGGGTTTTTTTACCATTAAAATCTAAACCTGCTAATAAACGTAAACTTGTAACCGCCATCCCTTCGCAGTGACCGCCATTCATTCCTGCAACTTGTTCTTTACGCCATTTTTCAGCCGCAGCAGTTAACACACAAGTTTCATCAGTGCTGTCTGGTGAAGCACACACTTTATCTTTACCAAAAAAGTTAATTACGTCTTTGATAGTTAAATCACTGTCAGATTTATCATCATTGCCATAGTTTTCAAACTTATAACCGCTTGGATTAGGTGTGAAATTATACTTAGCATAGAATTG
>CAZKST010000034.1:11203-18012 GCA_964555395.1 uncultured Thiotrichaceae bacterium
GCGTTACCTGTGCTTGTGCCATCGCTACCCGTCGTTGTGCTGCCATCTGTGCCCGTGCTTGCGCCATCGGTACTTGTGCCGTCGCTTGAACCTTTGCTAGCGACTTGTTGCAAACGTAAAGTTAAAGGCGTTTTGCTTAAAACTAAAGAAACGCCGCCAACTTCTTGCTCAAAACGTAAACCGAAATAAAATTCTAAAGAACCAGAAACGGCTAATACACCTTTGTACAATTCAACCGCTTGTTCAGCACTTAAACTATCAATGGTTGCATAACGCAATAAACTGCTAGTTTTTCCATCCCAAGCAGCAATATCTAAACTGCCATCTTCTTTCTTACCCACAGTTAAATATAAAGCTTTAGAAGTGGGTTGCGTTTTAAAATTTACAACCATAACTAAATCTGCTTTTTGTCCAATTAAAGCACTGTTAGGTTTGATTGTACCCACAATTTCTAAAGCATCTGTTAAAGAAGCTGTACCGCTCCCCGCTAAACTTCCAGTCGCAACTTTAACACCGCCTGAAAAAGTCGTTGTGTTTTCAACATTAACATCTTTAGCATTAACGGCTTTTACACCAGGCAAAGCAACTTCGCTTGCATGGCTATAGAAAGGCAGGCAGCAAATTACAAGTGTTAACCAACGATAACACTGATTCATAGTATGTCCTCAATAAGAAAATAATAAATAATTCATGAAGCGCGAGTATGCTGTTTAATCACAGATTTTAGTGGTTATTTTACAAGCTTAACGCCGCTTCATATTAAAAAATGTAACATTAAGTTTTAAGCTTGAGTAGAGAACTTTGTAAATTTATTTTTTGTCTTTTTAAGGCATTATAATTTGCCTTAAAAATTGCTCTTTTTGTAGTTCAAATCGTTTAAGAAACTCTTTAAAGCTTCATTAAATTGTCATTTTTCAAAAAATGCAACTCTTTAAATAACAAATAGTTACAGTTTTTTGTTAAAAATAAAATTAAGAGTTAGCCTCTCTCCAGCGTTTAGCTTGCATGAGTGAAAATAAAGTGAATAATCTGTACTCAACGTCAAAAATTAGGGGATTTTTAAATTTAGCATGGGCAGAATCATAGCTACAAAGTGATAGAACTGACTTGAAAAATCATTTTAAAGCGTCTAAATACTAAAAGACTAACAAACAGTTATTGAATAAAAATGTATTTTGCGCTAGGCTTGTCAATTATATGCACTATAAGAAGGAATAAGCGATGAAATTTATCCATGCTGCCGACATTCATTTGGATAGCCCCTTATGCGGGTTAGCCCGTTATGAAGGCGCGCCTGTGGAACAAATGCAAAAAGCAACACGACGCGCTTTTCTTAATCTCATTGAATTAGCCATTCAAGAAAATATTGATTTCTTGCTTTTAGCGGGGGATTTATACGATGGTGATTGGAAAGACTACAATACAGGCTTATTTTTTAGCCAACAAATGAGCCGCTTGCGTGAAGCCAATATTCCCGTTTTTATTGTGTATGGCAATCATGATGCAAGCAATGTCATGACTAAGCAATTACAATTGCCGTCAAATGTTACTGAATTAAATGATAAGCAAGCCGACACTATTATTTTAGACTCTTTAGGCGTTGCGATTCATGGACAAAGTTTTAATGCAAAATCGACTACTGAAAATTTAGCCGTTAATTATCCTGCTGCTTTAAAAGAATTCTACAATATCGGTTTATTGCATACAGCTTTAAATGGTCGTGAAGGACACGATAACTACGCGCCTTGTTCCTTAAATGATTTATTAAGCAAAAATTATGATTATTGGGCATTGGGACATGTGCATCGCACCGAGATTTTAAGCCAACGTCCGCATATCGTTTTCTCTGGTAATTTACAAGGACGGCACGTTAAAGAAACGGGCGCAAAAGGCTGCATGTTAGTGGAAGTTGAACATGGCATTACCACCGTTACCCATCAAGCCGTTGACGTGTTGCGCTGGGCAGTGTGCGAAGTGGACGTGCAAGAAGCCGAAGTCGCCGCCGATGTGTTAGAACGCGTCCGTGATAGCGTCGCGCAAGCTTTAGAAGATGCTGAAGGACGACCTTTAGCCACGCGAATTATGATTACAGGTGCAAGCAGCGTACACGGCGAATTACACAGTCGCGCCGAGCGTTGGACAAACGAAATTCGCGCTGCCGCGACAGATGTTGGTTTAGGGAAAGTTTGGGTAGAAAAAATACAATTAAAAACCAGCCCAATGATTGATTTTCCATTGATTACAGAAGGTGCGCTGGGTGAATTAATGTGTACTTTGCATAAATTACCGTCTGATACCGCAGAATTACAATCTATTAGTGCAGAATTAAAGCAACTTAAACAAGCTTTACCCTCTGAATTTAAATTACATGAACGATTAGCAATTGAGCCTGAAGGTTTAATTCAAATGTTAGCGGGCGTTGAAGAACTTTTGAGGGCACGCTTACTGGTTAATTAATAACGTTAAGGTAAGGAAACTTTATGGAAATACTTTTAATTAGTGTTGCGGCGTTTTTTGTTTCAGGTTTAACTTTAATTTCAGGATTTGGACTAGGCACATTATTAATGCCTGTCTTTGCGTTATATTTTCCTCTCTCAATTGCGATTGCTTTAACGGCAATTGTCCATTTAGCCAATAATCTTTTTAAACTTACCCTGTTTTATAACCATACTCACTGGCAAACTGTTTTACGCTTTGGTATTCCCGCCATCATTGCCGCTTTTATAGGCGCGTGGTTATTAACTTTTTTAGAAACACTTGCCCCCCTTTATCAATACACTTTATTTAATCATTTGTTTAAAGTGACCTTAGTCAACTTAGTGATTGGCGGTTTAATTGTTGCTTTTGCCATTTTAGAAGCCCTTCCTGCGTTTGAAAAAATGCAATTTGAACCGCGTTATTTAGCCGTTGGCGGCGTGTTAAGTGGTTTCTTTGGCGGATTATCAGGACATCAAGGACAATTTCGCAGTGCATTTTTAATCAAATGCGGTTTAAATAAACAACAATTTTTAGCTACTGGAATTATCATTGCTTGCTTAGTGGATTTCACCCGTTTAAGTTTATATAGCAGTTATTTTATTCAATCGCATTTAATTGAAAATAGCACCTTATTAATTATTGCAACACTTTCTGCTTTTTCAGGCGCGTTTTTAGCTGCCCGTTTAATTGAAAAAATAACATTAAGCACAGTAAAACGTGTAGTTTCAATCATGTTATTTTTTACCGGTTTTGCTTTAATGAGTGGATTAATTTAATATTTAAAAATAAATTACTTTTAAACTTTTTATGCTGACATCTGCCTAATGAAACTATTGCAACTTGACCTCACCGCGTTTGGGATTTTTACCGAAACTTCCTTAAACTTTTCTCATGAAACGCCTAATTTCCATATTATCTATGGCGCAAATGAAGCAGGAAAAAGTACCACCCGCCGCGCTTTAATGAATGCTTTATTTGGTATTCCTGAACGTAGTGCTGACGGTTTTTTGCATGGTAATGAGCAATTAAAATTATCGGTTTTATTGCGTAAACAAGAGGGTAATGAACTCTTTATCACCCGTCGCAAAGGACGCAAAAATACGTTGCTTAATGCTGAAAATCGAGTCATTGAAGAAAATGTTTTAACGCAATTTTTAGGACAATTAACAGAACAACAATTCACGACTTTATTTTGTTTTGACCATGAGCAATTAAGAAAAGGCGGCGAAGATTTATTAAGCAGTGGCGGCAATGTGGGTGAAAGTTTGTTTGAAGCAGGCACGGGACATTTACGCTTACATGAAGTATTAGAAGATTTAGACCGTGAAGCAACGGAGTTGTTTAAACCGCGAGCAAGCAAACCGCGTTTAAATCAAATGATTCGCCAATATAAAGAATCTTGCGAAGATGTTAAACAACATTCTTTATCAGCGAGTCGCTGGGCAGAATATGCCAAAGCTTTGGAGGAAGCGCGGGATAAATACAGCACTTTAAGTACACATCTACATGAATTACAAGCAGAACAACACCGTTTGCGCCGAATTCAGCGCACTTTGCCCTTGCTAAAACGTTATCAAAGTTTAAGCCAAGAATTGGCGGGTATGACTCATATCATTGTTTTACCTGATGATTCAGCAACTAGACGGGTAGCGGCGACGGTGGCGTTACGCGAAGCGCAAGAACAACAACAGCAAGCACAACAAAGTATTGAAAACTTGCAAACAGAATTGCAAGCTATTGTATTACCAACTCAATTAATGCAGCAACGCGATTTAATTAACCAATTACGCGAACGTTTAGGCAGTCATCAAAAAGCGGCGCGTGATATTCCGGGTGTGCGGACTGAAATGCGGACAGTAGAAGGCGAAGCACAAATGCTTTCGCGGCGCATTTATCCGCAATGTCGTTTAGAAGATTTATTGCAATTTGCGTTGACTGACCCGCAACGCGATAAAATCAAAGTGTTAGCTGAAGAATATCCCGCTTTGCGTGAAAAGCAAATGATGCTGGCTGACCGTTTAGAAAAAAATCAGCAGCAATTAATGCAACATAAAATGTTGTTTAATCAATTGCCCAATGTTCCAGAATTAAGTGAATTAAGAGCAGCAATTAATCACACTTTAAAGCAAGGTGATTTAGAATTGCAATTTACTAAAACTGAGAAAGAAGTACGTTTATTGCAATTACAATCTGAAATTGCTTTAAAGCAACTGGGGCTATGGACGGGCAGTTTAGAAGGGTTAGAAAATGCAAATTTAGTGGGTGCAGAAAGAGTTGAAGAATTTGACCGCCGTTTTAAAGAATTAGAGAACGATAGACAAAGAATTAAAGAACGTTTATTAGAAGCGCGTCATCGTTTGGCGGAAGCAACGCGCAAATTAGATGCTTTACGCTGGGCGGGCGAAGTGCCAACGGAAAGCGATTTGCTTAAAGCGCGGGAATTGCGACAACAGCGTTGGCAATTGCTAAAACATGCGCAACCCACGCAAGAAATGTATCAAACGTTTGAAGAGGCGATGACACACGCCGACGAAATCGCTGACCGTTTGCGACGCGAAGCGCAACGGGTGACTGAGCAAGCGACTTTATTAGCCGAGCAGCAAAATGCACGGCAAGAGCAGGAAAATCAAAGTAAAAAATGGCGTTTATCGGATGAGCAATTGGCAAAAATGCAAGCGGATTGGGAAGAAACATGGCAGCCATTGAATATTAAACCCTATTCCCCGAGTGAAATGCGCAGTTGGTTGACGCAATGTCAAACTTTGCGGCGACAATTGAGTAGTTTACGCGAATCACGACATCAATTAGAAGTAAAACAGCAGCTTATTGCTGAGTTGTGTCAAGAATTAGCCGAGGCAATGAGTCATTTACCCAATCCGACTTTGCCTTTAACGCGCTTACATGATTTGTTAGAGCAAGCGCAATCGTCTTTAGCGGATTTTCAAAATTTACGGATGCAACGCGATAGTTTAGAAAAGCAGATTGCGAACAGTTCACAAGAGCAAAATCGTTTAGAAAACAATCTATCACAAGCGCGGCAAGCGTTGGAAGATTGGCAACGTGAGTGGCGGGTAGCATTAGAACCGCTGCAATTACCCGTGGACACTGCGCCCGAAACTGCACGGAATGTGTTGCACATTCTCGACCAGATTTACAACAAAATGGAGCGCATTTCGGGTTTACGGCGACGGATTGAGCGAATGGAAGAAGATGCGCAAGTTTTTAGTCGCGATGTGGAAAATTTAGTCACCGCCCTTGCACCAGAATTATTGGGTCATAGTTTAGAGCAAGTGATTCCGACCTTATCGGAGCGTTTACGGCAAGCCGAGCGCGATGCGACCCGTTATGAGCAGTTGCAACAGCGATTATTTGCCGAGCAACAACGCTTAACGATTGCCAATGGACAAGCCCATAGCGCGACGTTACAGTTGAATAGTTTGTTAGAACAGGCGCATTGTCAGCAAGTGAGTGAGTTAGAAAATGCTGAACAAAGCTCTAAAATTAAAAAACAACGTGAACAGCAATTTATTGAAACTGAAAAGCAATTGCATGAGCAAGGCGAAGGCTTATCGCTGACAGAATTAGCAGAAGCGGCGGCGGCGGTAAAAGTAGATGAGCTGCATAGTCAATTGCAAACCATTCAAGGACAAATTCAAACACTTGAGCAAGAACGCTCTGAATTAGACCAAAAAATTGGAGAATTGCGGACGCTGTTAAAACAAATGGATGGTAACGCAGCGGCGGCGCAAGCAGCGGGCGAAGCGCAATTAGCTTTAGCAGAAATGCAAGATTTAACAGAGCGTTATGTACAAGTACATTTAGCCGCGACGGTGTTACGGCGGTCGATTGAGCGTTATCGTGAACAACATCAAGCTCCACTGATTCAGCGCACCAGTGAATTATTTTCACAATTGACACTGGGCAATTTTAGCGGAGTTAAAACGGGCTACAACAGCAATAATGAAGCGGTGTTGCTGGGTGTGCGGCATCCGACTTTAGGCGGCATTACGACTACGGCGATGAGTGACGGTACACGCGACCAATTATTTTTAGCCTTGCGTTTGGCAAGTTTAGAACGTTACGCGGAAAAATATACGCCTTATCCTTTGTTATTAGACGATATTTTAGTCAATTTTGATGACCGCCGTTCATCAGCGGCGTTGCGAATTTTACAAACCATTTCGCAAAAAACGCAGATTTTATTTTTTACGCATCATTCGCATTTAGTTGAATTAGCAAAACAAACTGTAGGCGAGCAACGTTTTGTGTTGCATGAGTTAGCTGCTGAGAAGGGATTGGGGTTGTTTTGAGTTTGTGGGGATAATGTCTAT